>CAYGCW010000050.1:0-11402 GCA_964348465.1 uncultured Acidimicrobiia bacterium
CAGTAGAAACCGGCCGGCGGCGGCTCCGTCCTCGAACCTCGCCGCGTCGACGCACGATCGATCCACTTTGAGGGCGTACCCGTCCCCCTCGTGGACGATGGCGTCTCCCACCACCGCCCGGAGGCTGGAGACATGGCTCTGGAGGGTGCTGCGTGCTCCGGCGGAGGCTTCGGGGCCCCACAAGCCGTCGATGAGCGCGTCGATGGAGAGGGGCTTGCCGCCAGCCACGATGAGCTGGGCGAGGATGGTCCGCTGCTTCAGCCCCCGTTGCCTGACCAGCCCCGAAGATTCGAGCACTTGGACCGGTCCCAGCACGCGATACTCGAAGGCTGCATCCACAGCCCTCCTCCATGCGCCTTTGAATATACACCCGCCACGTGGGGCTCGGTAGGGCCACAGGACCCTGGGCCGGGTCGCGAGCCCTCAGCCGACCAGCTCCGCCAGCTCCCGCAGCGTTCCCGGGTCCTCCGTCATCGCGATCAGCGTCGTGACGCCGGCTGCCCGGTAGGCCTCGAGCCGCTCGGCGACGTGCCGGCGCGGCCCGATGAGGCTGGTGGCGTCGACCAGCTCGTCGGGCACGGCCGCCATGGCCTCTGCCTTCTCGCCGGCCAGGTACAGCTCCTGGATGCGGTCGGCGGCCTCCGCGAAGCCGTAGCGGCAGGCGAGGTCGTGGTAGAAGTTGCGGCCCCGTGCCCCCATCCCACCGATGTAGAGCGCCAGGGCCGGCTTCACCACCCAGCGCGCCTGCTCGGGGCGGTCGGTGATCGCCACCGGCGCCGCCACCGCCACGTCGAAGCGATCCGCCTTCCCATCTTCGGTGGAGCGGGCGAAACCGGCGGCGAGGTGCTCCTCCCAGACCTCGCCGGCGTGGGTCGGGGAGTAGAACGCCGGCAGCCACCCGTCGGCGATCTCGGCCGTCAGCGCCACGTTCTTCGGGCCGATGGCGGCCAGGTAGATCGGCACCTCGTGAGTCGGGTGCGTGATCAGGCGCAGGGGCTTGCCGAGGCCGGTGGCGTCCCCTCCCCGGTACGGGATCTGGAAGTGGTCGCCGTCGTGGGTCAGGCGGCTCTCACGGGCCAAGGCGGCCCGGACGATGTTCACGTACTCGCGGGTCAGCCCCAGGGGCTTGCCGTACGGACGGCCGTGCCACCCCTCCACGACCTGCGGCCCCGACACGCCGAGCCCCAGCAGGAAGCGGCCTCCCGACAACTCGCTCAGCGTGAGGGCGGTCATCGCCGTCATCGCCGGGGTGCGGGCCGGCATCTGCATGATCCCGGCCCCGACCGCGATGCGGTCCGTGCGGGCGGCGTACCAGGCGAGGGGAGTGACCACGTCGCTGCCGTAGGCCTCGGCGGCCCAGACCGAGTGGTAGCCGAGCCGTTCCGCCTCCTGCACGAGCGCGGTGTGGTCGGCGATGACGGCCCCGGCATAGCCGACGTTCAGTCCCAGGCGCATCGGGCGACACTACTCGTCGAGGAGGGCCGTCCGGCCCTGGCCATCCCTCCGATCGCCATCCCATAGTGGTCGACACGAACCGGCGGAAGGGCCACGACCATGGCCGCAGTGACCGGGCTGTTGGCGGCGGTGGGCGTGTTCCTGGCCGGCCCGTGGCGGACGCTGCAGCGGCGCCGGCCCGACATCTGGGGCCCCCGCATCTCGGCTCGGGCCCATGCCAACGTCAGCCTGGCGGCGGCCGTGCTCGTCGTCGTTCACGCCGGCCCTCCCCTCGGAATCAGCCTGACGTGGGTGGCGACGTGGCTGTTCGTCGCGGCGCTCGTCAGCGGGTTCTACGGCATGTACCAGGCCACCGGACCGGGCAGCCGGAGGCGATGGCTGCGCCGCCACCGGGTGCTGACCGCGGTGCTGTACGCGGCGCTGGCTCCCCACGTGATCGGCTCGTTGCTCGGGTGGGCCATGATCGGCGGCGTCGCCGTCGCCGGCGCCGTCTGGTGGTGGCGGCTCCCCATCGCCGAGCGGCTCGGCGGCCTCGAATCGCCGCTGCGGCGCCGCCAGCCGGTGTTGCGGCCGCACCGCGCGGCCTGATCCCGGCACACGGCTACGCAGGCACCTCGATCCGCACGTCGGGATGCCCGTAGAACGCGTAGGCGAGGTGGGTCGTGTGCGCCGCGGTCTGCGCCGTCTCCACGAACCGGGCGCGCACGTCGCGCAGGTACTCGCCCACGGTGGCGCCCGCCGCGGCGGCTTCGTAGAGGCCGACCCCGATCGTCCGGGCGATGCCGTCCTCCACCGCCCAGATCGGAGCGAGGAAGCCCCGGTAGCCCGCAGCCGACGCCGCCCCCGCCATTCCCGCGTAGGCGCCCATCGCCTCGTGCCCGAATCCGGCGACGCACGCGTTGAACACCAGCAGGACCCGTCCCCCGGCGGCGATCGGGGCGGCGGCCACGGCGAACTCGTTCAGCTCGCCGTCGGCGAGCACCAGGGCCACCGCGTCCGTCGCGTGCTCGTCGAGGGCGCCATGCCCGGTGAAGTGCAGGACGTCCACCGGACCCGAACGGCCCTCGAGAAGGTCGTCGAGCGTGGCCCGCTCGGCGGGCACCACCCGGGCCGCCACCCGGGCGGCCAGGTCTGCCGCCTCCGCCTCGGAGCCCGGCAGGGGCTGCACGCCCACCGCAGTGCCGTAGCGGCCGACCACGACGGCGATCGCTTCCCCGCCTACGGGGTCGGGGGCCGGTGGCGGCAGGTCTTGAGGCCAGCGCCCCACGCTGAGCTGCGCTCCGAGGAACGGCGGCCGGGACGGGTCGAGGGGGACGGGCATCGCCGCCAGCTCCCACGGCACGTACGCCTCGTCGGTGACCAGGAGCGCGGTCATCGGACGGCCCCGGGGGCCGCGGGCGACGTCGATCTCGGCCAGCGCCTCCCACAGCCCCTCGGGAAGCCGGTCGGCGATGAACCGGGCGAGACCGAGGAAGGTGTCGTCCGTCTGCGGCGTGGCCGCCTCGGCTCTGGCGAGGCCGCGGATGCGCATGGCCAGTGACTGGGCGCTGTCGGCACGGCCGAGCGGCATGTCCCAGCTGTGGCCCGGCCCCTCCAGGTGGGGCGAGGCCACGGTGAGCACGAAGCGCCCGGAGCCGGCGTCTCCATCCGGTCGGGCAATGACGATCGTCACGTCCTGGGGTTGCGGTCCGAGTCGCACTCCGTAGCCCCCGGAGGCCGGTGCGTCCGAAGGGCCGGCGGTACCGGCCGGGCCGATGCGGATCTCCCGCCACACCCGGCCGGCGGGGACGCCGCGGTGGACGAAGCGCACCTCGACCCGCTCGACGCCGACGCCGGTGATCGGGTCCACGTGAAACGGCGGCACCGACGCCCGCAGCCGGAGCACGGCCGGCTCGTGGGCGAGCGTGCGGCGGTCGACGACCAGCCGCGCGGCGTCGGCGTCCATGACCTCGAACGCGCCCACGACGTGCAGGTCCAGCTCCACGGTCGGCTCGGATGGCGTCAGCCCCGTCACCTCGAGGTCGGCCTCGGCGCCCGCCTCCCGGACCCCGACGACGAAGTCGAACACCTCGCCCAGCTCGACCTGGGCCGGCGCGTCCACGACGGCGTCGGCACGGAACGTGGCGGCGCTCTCGACCGGGGCGCCGCCGCCGCCCCGCTCGGGCGCGGCCGGCCCGGGCACCGACATGGCATGGACGTCCGGCACGAACCCGATCGGCTCACCTGCCGCCAGCGCCACCCCGGGCGGGTACGGCGCCGGGGTCAGCCGGAGGTCGAACGACGCCACGGTTTCGGCAGACGCCAGGTCGAGAGCACCATCGAGCCGGGCGCCGTCGGGCGCGTCGCCCAGCCGGTGCCGGGCCGCCGCGGCGCGGATCACGTGCCAGAGGTGGCGGGCCGGCACCTGCACCAGGGCCCACCTGGCGCCGGGGAACAGCTCCAGCCGCTCCCGGGCATCCGCCACGTCCATCCCGGCGTGCAGCACCACGATCGACGTGGTCAGTTCGCTGCTCACCCGTGGTCCGCCGCCGGTGCGGCCGGTGTGAGCTCGAGGTCGCTGACCGCGTAGAGGGCCCACGCCAGGCCGCCGGGGTTGAATGACCGTTGGAGCAACGCCCGCCGCGCCTCCAGCAGGGCTTGGCCGGCGTCGGCACCGCCGAGGAGCCGGGCGAGGAAGTCCCGCGCCACCCGTTCGGCGAGCAGCTCCGACACGGTGCACTCGGTGCCGACGACGCCCGACGCTCCCCGAGCGCGGAACTCGTCGATCACCGGGGCGTAGGTGGCGACCGCGTTGGCCCCGGTCCCGCAACCGTTGAGGAGCACCAGGGGATGGCGGTCCCAGCGGGCGCCGGCGCCGTCGAGGAAGACCCGGTCGATGGCTTGCCCGCCGATCGTCAGCGCGGGCCGCTGTCCATCTACGACGTGGTGGGCGTAGAAGTAGAGGAGATCGATCCGCTCCTGGTCGCCGGCCCACGTCATCAGCAACTCCCCGGCGCTCGTGGCTTCGAGGATCTCGACGCCCCCCATCTCCCACAGCGCCTCGAGGTGCTGCTTCCATCTGCCGAACGACGGGTCCACGTTGAAGTTCACGACCACGGGCCGGCTGCCACCGATGGGCCTGAGCAACGGCGGTGGGACCGTCTTGTGCACCCAGGTCGGCGGCTGCTCGACCACGAACCGGAAGCCCCAGAAGCCGGTCGGGCACGCGACGGTGGGGTCGCCGGCCGATTCGGGGCAATCCGACGGGGGGTGAGTGGTGAACGTGCGACAGGCGCGGCTCGCGGGGGTGGCCAGGAACCGCCGGTCGTAGACCAGGTTCCACGGGACGGTGGCGTGGCCCAGGCCGGCGAGGTTCTGGTTGACTTGCACGAGCCCACCGGCGGCCACATGTGCCAGGGGCCCGTCACCGGCGGCCTCACCCGGCGGGGTGGGGAACATCTCCAGCAGCAGCGCCCGTCCCGCTCGCGCCAGCTCCGGCAGCCACTCGTCGAGCAGTTCCGGCGCCGCGTCGATCGCGGCCCCGAACCCGTCGAGGCCCATCAGCTTGCCGACCAGGGCGGCGCGCGCCCCGCCCGCGGCGCCGTCGACCGTGGCGGGCTGAGCGGGTGTGTCGTAGGTGTAGAGGACGTTGCCGACCGGGTCGAGCACGCGCAGGTCCACCGACTGGTCGGCGGGGTCGCGATAGAGGATGAGGGTCGCATCCCGCGGCCGGGACGGGGTTGCCCCGGCATCGGCGCCCTGGAACGTGGTCTGGGCGGTCTGGCGAACCACCTCGCCAGCCGCTCCCGGCTGATCCACGACGTCGAAGCGGAACCGCTCCGACTGCACGAGGTTCCCTGCATGGAGCAAGTCGAAGTCGACCGTGGTGCCGCCCGTTCGGCGGGGTACGAACGGCACGCCGAACTCGAAGGGCCCGGCGCCGATGTTCAGGCCGAACCGGAAGCCGGCCGGCGTGTCGACGTCGTGTGACGTGACCACGCCCACCGGGGTCTCTTCGCGTTGCTCGCGGTCCACGTTCAGCGTCAGCTCCAGCCGGTACTCCCGTCCGGCAACGAGCGGTTCGGTGGGGGAGACGGGGTTGCCGTCGGCGTCGACGACGCGGCCCGAGACCCGTCCGTTCTGGACGCCGTGCGGCGAGGCGGGAATCGGCCGGGGCGGCGCGCCCGGCGGTGGCGGCTTGGGCGCAGTCGGCATCGGAGCCGAGCGTCGCAGGAGCGCACCCGCCATCCCCAGCGAGCCGAGTGCGTGCAGGCCGAAGCCCCCGATCCCGAACGGCGACTGCAGCGGGTTGGAGACGATCCGGAGCCACACCGCCGAGCTGCATACGACGGGGCCGTCCGCACTCTGCACGACACCGTCGAGTCGCACCAGGCCGAACGGAAGCTCGGAGATCTGCGCGGAGTCGCGGCCGACCTCTATGGTGCTGAAGCCACCGGCGGTGGGACGGATGTGGGCCTCGGCGAAACCTCCCCTGACCTCGCCGCGGTACAAGGTGCCGCCCATCCACCGAACGGGTTCGGAGTCGCCGATGGTCACGGTGAGCCGGCCGGACGCTTCGCGAGGGGCGAAGACCATGAACGTGATGTCGGTCAGGGTGTCCAGGTTCACGGTCAGCGGCTGGTTGGCCGTGGTGTCGTCGACACCGAACTCGGTGCGCGCCGGGATCTCCGTGCCCCGGAAGACCACCGGCCGGTCGGCGTTGACGGCGAGCCCGCAAGTGCCGCCCTCTTGAGCGACGGCGGGCGTGGTGAATCCGGCGAGCGTTGCCAGCGGCCACAGCAGGGTCACCAGTGCCAGAGCGCGACGGGCGAGCTTGGGAGGGTCGATCGCCCCGAGGAAGGCGCCGATACCCATGGCCGCGAGACTGACCGCGGCGATGCCGTCCAGCCGCAGCCCGCGCGAGTGGGTGACGACGACGGCGAACCCGAATCCGCCCAGCAGCCCACCCAGGGCCCCGAAGGCAGCGTTGGTGATCCGGCGGGTCGCTTGCTTGGACATCGTCTACCCCCTGACTTCGACGACGGTGGCCTGGCCGCCGCAGCGACTCCGTGCCGCCGAGGGTACCCAAAGAGAGGCGGCCGGTGGGAGGATTTGCCGAGAATGGGCCGTTCGTCCGTGGCGGGGAACACGGTGCCCGGCGTACGTTCGCAGCACAGGGGGCCAGAGGAGGAGGGAGACCATGCGCAGGCTACGTCGCCTGTTCCTGCCCGTCGCCACTGCGGCTGTGCTCGTGGGTACGGTTCTGGTCGGGGCGGGATGGGCACAGAGCAAAGGAGACCCGGTGTCGCCCGGCGGCGGAGACGCGGAGACGACCGCGACGACCATCGCCGAGGACCTCACCGTGGCCGGGAGGTTGACGGTGGCGCCGCCGAGCGGCATTGCCCGCCTCAGGCTCGAAGACCCATCGGGACAGTCATGGGAGGTCAACACAGACGCCGGGGACTTCAGCGTCATGGACGCGAATACCGACTTCTTCCCGTTCTATATCAACCCGGGGGCGCCTCCCGGCTCGCTCATCCTCGGGAATGAAGGGACTGTGGTCATCGGCGCCGGCACGGTGCTCCGAGTCGACGGAGACGCGGCGACTCACACTCTGGTGCTCCGCTCCAACCGGCGGGTCGGGATCGGGGCGCCGCACCCGCTCCAGGACCTGCACATCGGCGACGGCACCGGCGTGCCGACGATCCGGCTCTCCGACTGGGGGCCCTCGCCGCGTACGTTCGACCTCCGGGTCAAGGACAACCAGCTCCAGGTGTTCGACGCGACCGGCAACCGGATCCCGCTTCGCATCAAACCGGCCGCCACCAACAACACGCTCGTGCTGTCGCGTTCCGGGCGCGTGGGGATCGGCATCGCCAACCCGACGCAGGCGCTGGCCGTCAAGGGCAACATCGTCGCCACCGGCTCGATCACGCCGATGTCAGGGCGCGCCGCCAAGGCGGCATTCGCCCCGATCGACGCCGCAGCCGTCCTCGAGGCGCTGGCAGCGCTCGACGTCACGAGCTGGTCCTACCGGCACGACCCGGCAGCGGTCCGTCACATCGGTCCGACCGCCGAGGACTTCGCGGCCGCCTTCGGAATCGGCGATCCGTCCGGCGGAGGCATCGCCACGGTCGACGCCGACGGCGTCGCCCTCGCCTCGATCCAGGCGTTGCTCGCCCGGGTCGCCGACCTCGAGGCACAGGTGATCTCTCTCCAGGCCCAACTCGACGCGGACGGCGGCTGAGGCGCGGGGCGCGGCCGGTGTGCCTAGCGTTCGGCCGTGCGCGCCTTCATCCGGAGCGTCAGGAGCCTGGCGAGGCGGCGAGGCCCCGCCGCCTTCATGGCGGCAGCGCTCGCCGTGGGCGTCGCCGTCGGCGCGGCCGCGGCGCTGCTGGTCATCCTGATCGAACTGATCGGCGATGGGGCGGAGCGGCTCACCGACCGCACCTCGGCCTGGTTCTTGCTCCTGGTCCCGCTCGGTCTGACCGCGGCGTGGCTCGTCAACCGCCGGTGGGGACCAGGCCTCCACGGAGGCGGCGTGAGCGAGACGATGATCGGCCTCTCGCTGCGGGCCGGCTACCTCCCTACCCGCACCGTGTTCGCCAAGATCGGGGCCACCGCCGCCACGCTGGGGCTGGGTGGGTCCGGAGGCCGGGAGGGCCCGGCCGTGCAGATCGGGGCCACCATCGGGTCGTCCCTGGCCAGGTACACGAGGTTCGGCGAGGACCAGATCCGCAGCCTGGTCGCGGCCGGCGCCGGCGCCGGGATCGGCGCCAGCTTCAACGCCCCGATCGCGGGCATGCTGTTCGCCGTCGAGGTGATCCTCGGCAACTTCGCCATCCGGCATCTCAACGCCGTCGTCGTGGCGTCGGTGGCGGCGGCGGTCACCACCCGCTCCCTGGTCGGCGCCGAGAGCATCCTCTCGGCGCCGCGGCACGTCCTCGCCGATCCCAGGGAGCTGGTCCTCTACGGCGCCGTCGGCCTGCTCGCCTTCGGCCTCGGGCTGTTGTTCCTGCAACTCATCCGGGTCGCCGAGACCCGGCCCCGTCCCCGGCGCGTCCCCGACTGGGCGAGGCCGCTCGCCGCCGGGGCGGCAGTGGCCGCAATCGGAATCCTGGAGCCGGACGTGCTGGGCACGGGCCAGGAATTCGTGCGCTCCGTCCTCCGTCTCGGCTCCGACTCGTCGGAGGTGTGGTGGGTGCTGGGCATCCTCGCCGGCTTGAAGATGGTGACGTACGCTCTGACGCTCTACGGAGACGGTTCGGCGGGGGAGTTCATGCCGAGCCTGTACATCGGGGCGGTGGCGGGCGGCGGGTTCGCGCTGCTGATCGGCCCGGTGTGGGGGTTCTCCGAGCTGAGCCCAGGAGCGTTCGCGGTCGTCGGCATGGCGGCGACCTTCGCCGCCGTGGCCAGGGCACCGCTCACGTCGATCCTGATCGTCTTCGAGATCACCGGAGACTACGGGTTGGTGCTGCCGTTGATGCTGGCGTCGTCGCTGGCGACCTTCCTCGCCGATCGAGCCCACCCCGACTCGGCCTACACCCTGCCGCTGCGCCTGCGGGGCATCCACCTGCCCCGTTCGGGCGATGTCGACCTGCTCGACACCGTGACCGTCGGGGACGTGATGTCGACGTGGCTCAGGCCGCTGTCCCCGGACAGGTCCGTTGCGGAAGCGCTGGAGACGCTCGACTCGGCTCGCCACCACGGGCTGCCGGTCACCGAAGGGGACCGGCTGGTCGGGATCCTCACCCTCACCGACATCGCCGCAGCCGGCGCTCCGTCGCCGGACCGCACGGTCGGCGAGATCATGACGCGCGCTCCGATCACCGTGACGCCGTCGATGCCGGTGTCGGCAGCGCTGGCGAGGATGGCGGCGCTGGAGCTGGGCCGGATGCCGGTGGTGGCGGACGACGACCCCCGCCGGCTGGTGGGCATGTTCCGCCGGGAGTCGGTCGTCCACGCCTACCACCAGGCCCTCGGTTCCACCACCGACCGCCAGATGTACCGGGAGCGGCTGCGCCAGAAGGTGTTGCCGGGGGCGTCGTTCTTCGAGATGGCGATCCCGGCCGGCTCGCCGGCCCACAACGTCGCCGTACGGCAGGTCCAGTGGCCGGAGGCGTGCACGCTGGTATCGGTGCAGCGGGGCGGTGCCGTGGTGATCCCCCACGGCGAGACCGTTCTCCACGAAGGGGACACGATCACGTGCTTCGGCACCGGGACGGCGCGCGAGGAAGTCGCCTGGCTGCTGGAGCCGAAGGCGGCCGTCACCGGGGACGGCTGATCGGCAGGTCACCCCGTGTCCGTACGATGGCCGGATGACCCTGCCGGGACCGCCGCAGCTCGGGAGGTCGGTGGTGGTTGCCGCCGGCGCCCCGCCCCCCGCGCCCTGGGCGAAGTGTGAGCGGGTCGTCGTCGATGTCTCCCTGCTGAGCGACGAGGCGCCGCTTGCCAGGACCGTCGCCAAGCTGCACCGGGCCTGGGCCGAGCGGCGCCCGGTGGTGGTGGAGCTGGGCGTCGCTGCCGCCGATCTCGCCGCCCCCGAGGCCAGCGACCGGCCGCCGTGGGAACTGGGGGCAACCTTCACGTTCCTTCGGGAGCGGCTCCACTTCCTCGTGTGGGCCAACAGCTACGACGCCCGCCAGGATCCGCCGGTCTGGTGGTGGGGGCGCAAGGCCGAGCCGGTCGGAGCGAGGACGGGGGGACCGGCCGACGTGGTGCTGCCGGGCGGGGAACCGGCGTGGATCGACGGCGGGCCGCGCGGACCGGTCGCCGGAATACCCGAGACGCTCGTGCACTCCGAATCGGTGGTCCTCGGCCTGCTCACTCCGGTGCCGTCCGCCGCCGACGCTCCCGCCGACCTGGCGCCCGACCAGGCCGAGGCGGTTGTCCACAGGTCGGGCCCGGCCCGCATCATCGCCCCGGCCGGCTCCGGCAAGACCCGCACGCTGACGGCGCGCTTCCGCCACCTTCTCGCCGAGCGCGCCGTGGAGCCGGAGATCGTGTGCGCCGTTGCCTACAACAACCGGGCGGCGGCGGAGCTGCGGGACCGGCTCGGCGACGGTGCGAGCAGAGCCCAGGTGCGCACGATCCACTCGCTCGGCTGGGAGATCCTCAGGGAGGCCCGGGGCCCGCTGGCCTTGCTCGACGAGCGGGACGTACGGGCCCGCCTCGACCCGATGGTGCGGGTGCCGCGCCGCCCCAACACGGACGTGGTGGGCCCCTTCCTGGAAGCGCTCGCCGAGGTGAGGATCGGCCTGCGGTCTCCGGAGGAGGTCGAGGCCGATCGGGACGACGTAGCCGAATTCGCCGATGTGTACCGGCGCTACCGGCAGCACCTGGACCGCCGCGGCGAGGCCGACTTCGACGAGCAGGTGTTCGGGGCGATCGAGGCGCTGGCGGCCGACGCCGACTTGCGGAGGCGCTGGCAAGCCCGGTGCCGCCATCTCCTCGTCGACGAGTTCCAGGACCTCACACCCGCCTACCTGCTGCTGATCCGCCTCGTGGCGTCGCCGGGTCTGGACGTGTTCGGGGTCGGCGACGACGACCAGACCATCTACGGCTACCTGGGCGCCGACCCCGGGTTCCTCATCGATTACCGCGACCTCTTCCCGGGAGCGGGTGCGCATGCCCTCGAAGTCAACTACCGCTGTCCCGAAGCAGTGGTCGAGGCGGCGACCAACCTGCTGGGCTACAACCGCCGCCGGCTGCCCAAGACGATCAAGTCAGGGCCCGATTCCGTCGCCGGCGCCGGTGCGCTCCAGGTCGAGAAGGAGCCCAGCGCCCGATTGGCGCTGGCGGCCGCCGACCGGATCGAGGAGTGGCTCGCCGACGGCGATCCGGCCGACGTCGCCGTGCTGTGCCGGGTCAACTCGGCGCTGCTGCCCGTGCACGCTGCGCTGGCGGCCCGCAGTCTGCCGTTCGCGTCGCCACTCGGCCCGGACGTGCTGCACCGGACCGTGCTCGCG
>CAYGCW010000051.1:0-660 GCA_964348465.1 uncultured Acidimicrobiia bacterium
CCAGGCCTCGGCCACCGACGCCCGCACTGCGGCGAGCCGGTCGTCGTCTCCGAGCAGCGGCGCGAAGCGGCCCTGCAGCGCGAAGTAGTCCGTCACGTCGAGCACTCGGTCCGGCCAGTGGGTGATCGTGTAGTCCCTGCCGTCCCGCACTTCGTAGAGCGGGAAGACCCGGCTCTGCACGGCCCGGCGCATCGCCTCGATGGCGTCGGCGGCCTCCATCCTCCACCCCGGCGGGCAGGCGGCCAGCAGATGCAGGAAGCGCAGTCCGCCGGTCGTCGCCACCGCGGTTCGCACCTTGGCGGCCAGATCGTCGGGATGGGCGGCGGTGGCGGTGGCCGCATAGGGGATCCGGTGGGCGGCCAGGATGGCCATGATGTCCTTCTTGGGACGGGGCTCGGGCCGCTGCTCGGGAGTGGTGGTGGTCCAGGAGCCGAACGGCGTGGCCGACGACCGCTGAATGCCGGTGTTCATGTACGCCTCGTTGTCGTAGCACACGAAGACGATGTCCTCGCCGCGCTCCGCGGCGCCCGACAGCGCCTGGAGGCCGATGTCGAACGTGCCGCCGTCTCCGGCCCACGCCAGCACGGTGGTGTTCTTGCCGCGCGCCTGCTTGGCCGCCTTGATGCCGGCCGCCACCACCGCCGCCGTCTCGAAGGCGGT
>CAYGCW010000051.1:670-1185 GCA_964348465.1 uncultured Acidimicrobiia bacterium
ATGATCGACCAGCAGCACGCCGGGATCACTGCGATCGCGTCGGTGCCGACTTCCTTCAACACCAGCCGCATCGACAGAGCCCCGCCGCAGCCCTGGCAACCCAGCGTCCCGGGATCGAGACCCTCCGCTTCCGGCACCGCCCACTTCATGTCGCCACCTCCAGCGGCGGGGGCGGCTCTATCGCGGAGCAGGCGCGGGACGGCCCGATCGGCAGGCCCCTCACCCCCACGTACAGCGCCATTTGAGGCACTTCGCGAGTGAGGAGATCCTCGGCGACGTCGACCACCGTCTCCACCCGCACGTCGCGGCCGCCGATGCCGAGCACGTACCCGAAGATCGGGGGCGCGGCCGGGGTGCCGGCCAGTGCCGACCGGATCTCCTCGGCGAAGATCCCCGAGTGGCCGGGGCTCATGTTGCGGTCGAGCACGGCGACCTTGCGGCGCCCGGCCAGCAGCCGCCGCACTGCGGTCATCGGGAACGGGCGGAACGCAACCAGCCGCAGCAGCCCTGCCGCG
>CAYGCW010000051.1:1295-11386 GCA_964348465.1 uncultured Acidimicrobiia bacterium
CGTTCGACGTCATCGCCCCCGCCGACACCAGCACGTACTCGGCGTCGTCGAGCAGGTAGCCCTCCACCGGCGCGTAGTGGCGGCCCAACACCTCTCCGAACTCCGCGCCGGCCTCCGCCATCAGCCAGGCGGCCCGGTCCATGCTCTCGAACATCTTGTAACGCAGCTCGAAGTAGTGGTCGCGGTTGACCAGCCCGCCATAGGCGCGCGGCTCCGCCGGGTCCAGGTCGTACAGGGGCCGGAAGGGCGGCAGGTAGGCGTCGACGGCGCCCTGGTCGTGGACGACCAGGGGCTCCGAGGTGTGCGACAGGATGAAGGCGTCCATCGCGACCATCCCCGGCAGATACACCTGCTCGGCGACTCGGTACATCCAGATCACGAAGTCCTGCGCCTCCTGGACGCTCTCGGCGAACAGCATCATCCAGCCCACGTCCCGCTGCGAGAGGATGTCGGTCTGGTCGCTCCAGATCGACCACGGCGGCGCCATGGCCCGGCTCACGTTGCTGAGCACGATGGGCAGCCGGGCCCCGACCGCCCAGTGCAGCATCTCGTGCATGAGGGCCAGACCCTGGCCGCTGGTGGCGGTGTAGGCCCGGGCTCCGGCGGCGGCGGCGCCCACGCAGGCGGCCATGGCCGAGTGCTCGGACTCCACGGTGATGAATCGGGCCGGCAGCCGGCCCGAAGCCGTCATCTCGGACAGCAGCTCCACGATCATCGTCTGCGGGGTGATCGGGTAGGCCGAGATCACCTCGACGCGGGACAGCATCGCACCGTAGGCGGCGGCGTGATTGCCGGTGAGCAGCAGTCGCTCAGCCATACGCTGCCTCCCTCTCGCCGACCAGCACGAAGGCGTGGCCCGGGCACTCGGTGACGCAGATGCCGCACCCCTTGCAGAACCCGTGATCGATGACCGGGCCCTCCTGCCACGTGATCGCGCCGTCGGGACAGAAGACGAAGCACACCCCGCAGGCGTTGCAGTGGCCGCACGACAGACACCGCTCGATCTCCTCCAGCGCTTCGGCGTCGGACAGGGTCAGCGCCTCCTCCGCGAAGGGGTCGGTGCCGCCGCCGGGACGGTCCGCGGGGCGGTCCCGACGCGGGACCGACGCCGGATTCACTTCTGTGGGGCCGACGACCGCGGCCGCGTCGTCCTCCGGCCACCGGCTTCCGAAGCCGAGCTGGTGGTCGATGGCCCTGGCGGCCCGCCGCCCGGCCACGATCGCCTCGATGACCGTGGACGGGCCGGTGGCAAGATCGCCGCCGGCGAACAGCAGGGGGTCGGCGGTGGCGCCGTCGTCGCCGACGGCGAGCCGGCCGGCATCGCCCCACAGCGACGCCGGGAACGGGTGGAGGTCCCCAGCCTCCCCGATGGCGGCGAACGCGGCATCGAAGTGCAGCTCCCGGACCCGCCCGGTGGGCTCGGGACGCCGCCGGCCGGAGGCGTCCGGTGCGCCGAGGTCCATCGCCTCGACCGTCAGCGTCAGGCCGGCCGGTCCTTTCTCGACGGCACGGGGCTGGGATCGCCATTCGAAGCGGACGCCTTCCGCAGCCGCCCGCTCGTAGCCCTCGGCGATGGCCGGCATCTCGGCGGCGGTGCGGCGGTATAGGACGGTGACCTCGGCCTCGAGACGGCGCAGGACCCTGGCCACGTCGATGGCGGTGTTACCACCTCCGATCACGGCGCACCGGCGTCCCGGCGCGGAGACCTCGCCGTGTTTGGCCGCCTCGAGGAAGGCGAGGCCGGGCTCGAGGAGGCTCTCGCCGCGGATCCCCGCCGGCCGCGGCCCCCACGCTCCCGTTGCGACGAAAACCGCCGCGTAGGTGGCCTCGAGGTCACCCAGGGCGATGTCGACGCCGAGAGCGGTGTTGGTCCGGAACTCGATGCCCATCGCCGCCAGCCGGGCAACCTCGTCGTCGACGATGGCCGCCGGAAGCCGGTAGTCCGGGATGCCGTAGCGGAGCATGCCCCCCGGCCGGGCGCGGCGGTCGAACACGGTCACCTCGTGGCCGGTGCGGCGTAGGTAGAACGCCGCGGCCAGCCCGGCGGGGCCGGCACCCACGACCGCCACCCGTTTGGAGGTCGCCGGCCCGGGCTCGTGGCGCAGGTGGGCGGTGGCATCGCCGAGCCAGCGTTCGAGCGCTCGAATGGAGAGCGGCTCGTCCCCGGTGCGGGCGCTCAGGTTGCACCGGTGCTCGCAGGTGTGCGGGCACACCCGACCGGTGAGGCGCGGGAACGGGTTGCGGCCGGTGATGGCTTCGAAGGCCTCCTCGAGGCGCCCGGCGGCGGCTGCGTCGACGAACGCCGGCACCGCCACTCCGGCAGGGCAGGCGGCGCTGCACGGGGCCCGGCGGGCGGTCAACACGGGACGCACGCTGCGCCACGTGCCGGTCTTGAGAACGGCCCGGGTCGATCGGAGCGATACCGGGATCTCCGGGTAGTCGTCGACGTGGGTGAAGTCGGTCACGCCGCCACCCCCAGCAGCGTGCGGTTGTGCGCTTCCGTGGCCGCCGCCCGGTTGGCAGCGGCGTCGGCCGGGACCTCGCGTCCGATCGCCTCCAGGAGGTCGTCGAGGGTCACGACGCCGGCGGCCCTCACGAATGCCCCCAGGATCGCCGTGTTGACCACCGGCTGGGCCGTGGTTCCGAGGCCATGGCGTCCGGCGATGCCGGTGGCGTCGACCGTGGCGACCCGGTAGGCGGGATCGATCCCGAGCGATCCCGGCGGATCGGGGCTGTTCACGATCAGCCAGCCCCCGGGACGGAGGCCGGCCAGCACGTTCGCCGAGTCGAGCAGGGTGGCGTCGAGGACCAGAACATGGTGGGGCTCGCGAATGTCCTGGCGCACGAAGAGGTCGTCACCCGCCTCGGCGATGCGGGCGAAGGCCACAACGGGGGCGCCGCGCCGCTCCACGCCGTAGTCGGGGTAGCTCTGCACGTACCGGCCGGACAGGAACGCGGCGAGCGCCAACGTCTTGGACGCGACCACCACGCCCTGACCGCCCCGGCCATGGATCCGCAACTCGATCATCGGCTCGTTCTCAAGATGTCGTCGCCGGGACGCCGGTGATAGGGGCCGAATGTCCGTTTTCGCAAGGCCCATGCCGACAAAAGCCGCCCGGCGGGGCCCGGCAGGAGGGGCGCGCTCGGCGCCCCGACAGGGCCTTCTGCCCGTAGCCGCCGCTCACCCGCCTTCCCTACGCTGCCTGCAGAGGTCGGGGGACCCGATGGGCGGCGCATCCCGCGCTCAGGAACGAGGCCGGCGGCGTGCCGTGCGGCCGAAGGCGATGCTGCTCGCGGTCGCCGTCGCCGTTGTGGCGGCGTGCGGTGACGGCGGCGGCGCGCCAGGCGCGTCCGACATGCCCTCAGGCGAGGTCGTGCTCTACACCTCGATGCCCGGGTCGATCGTCGAGCGGCTGGAGCTGATCTTCGAGGGCGTGTTTCCCGACCTCGAGGGCCGGGTTTGGGTCGCGCCGGGCGCGGAAGCCGCAGGCGGCATGACGCTCGAGGTCGTACGCGACTCGACCGGACCGCTGGTCGACCGCATCCTGGAGGAGCACGCCGCGGGAGGGCTGGCGGCGGACGTGATCTGGGTGGCCGATCCCGCCGCGATGCTGCGGCTCAAGAACGCCGGCGTGCTGACCCCCTATGGGGCGCCGCCCGGCACTCCGATCCCGGCTCACTACGTGGATCCCGACGGCTACTTCGTGGCGGCGCGTGTCATCAACATGGTGATCGCTTGGAACACGGCGCTCATTCCGGCCGGCCTGAGCGACTGGTCGGACCTGCTGGAGAACCACCGGCGGCGGGCATTTCCGAGCCCGGAGTCCGGCGCGGCGCTGGCGGCGATCAAGGCGCTCACGGACGCCTTCGGCGACCGCTACTTCGCGGAGTACGCGGCTAGCGGCGGCAGACAGGTCGACAACAACGGCGTCGCCAGGGATGCGATCGTCGCCGGGGACTATCAGGCCGCGGCCGTTCTCGACTACATGATCCGCCAGGCCAAAGAGGAGGGACTCTCCGTCGATCTCAGCTATCCAACCAGCGGCGCCGTGGTCGTGCCCAGCCCGATCGGTATGACGGCGGGCGCGGCCAACCGGGACGCCGCCGAGGCGTTCGTGGACTTCGTGCTCTCCGACTCGGGGCAGCGCGTCCTCGTCGAGATCGGCAGCTTCTACCCGGTGCGGACCGATGTGGCCCCGCCGGCCGGCGCACCGCCCCTCGACACCATCCCGCAGCTGCCGGTGGACTGGGAGCAGCTGGTCGACGAGGTCGATCGGCTCGAAGCCTTGTGGGCGAGGACGTTCTGATGGGCAGCACCTCCACTCAGGACCGGACGCCGCCCACGGACCCACGCCTGACCGGCGTGGCGGAGCGGCACACGGTGCGGGTGGGCCGCGTCGAGTTGACGGGGCGGCGGCGGCGCCCGTCCGGCGAACGCCCGCCGCTGGCCCGCCCGCTGCAGACCGCGGGCTGGCTGTGGCTCCTCGGCGGCACGTTGGTGGCGCTGGCATGGACGTCGCTGTTCGCATGGCCGGAGACCGTCGGCTGGTGGTACCGGCGGGACCACGAGGTCGTCCGGGCGCTGGCCGCCATCCGCAACGCAGCGTTCGATTCGGCTGCGGCCGGTATCGCCGCGCTGGCCTCGGTCTGGGTGGTGAATCCGCTCCGGCTCGGGACGGCGGCGGTGCTCGCGTACGCCCGGCGCTGGCACCGACTCCTCACCGGGGCTGCACTCGTCCTCGTCGTCGAGTGGGTGATGACGGTGCTTTCGATGGAGCTGATGCGCGAGCGGCCGCTGGGCGTGGAGATCATCGGGTCCTGGACCGGTTCGTCGCACCCGTCGCTTCCCGTAGCTTCCCTCGCGGTGACTCTGGTGGTGATGGTGATGGTGCTGCTGCCTCGGGGCCGGGGCCGCCGGCGCGCCGTCGTTGCGGCCACCGCCACGGTGGCGGCCGTCATCCTCTCCCGCATCTACCTCGGCGTCGACCATCCAACGGACGGGATCTTTTCGGCGCTTCTCGCCGCCGCCACCGGCTTCGTGGGCTTCCGGGTCCTGGCCCCCGACGCCGCCTTCCCGGCGAGCCTGCGGCGGGGCACCCCCGCCCACCTCGACATCGGCGCGGCACGGGCAGCCGCCATCCGCTCCGCCATGGCCGACCAGGCGGGCTACCTGATCGATGAGATCAAGCCCTTCGGTCTCGAAGGCTCCGCAGGCTCGACGCCGCTGCTCCTGACGGGTCCCCCCGGCTCCGGTGCCGAGCCGCTCTTCGCCAAGCTCTATTCGAGCACCCACCTGCGGTCGGACCGGGCGTACAAGGTGACGCGGACGGTGCTGTACGGCGCGCTGGAGGACGAGTTCACCTTCACCTCGGTGAGCCGTCTCGTCGAGTACGAGGACTACATGTTGCGGGTCATGCGGGACGCCGGCGTTCCCTGCCCGAAGCCGTTCGGCTTCGTGGAGCTCACGCCTGAGCGCGAGTATCTGGTGACCACGGAGTTCCTCGCCGGCGCGGAGCCGATCCTCGAGGCTCCTCTCGACGAGGGCGTCGCGCTCGACGCCCTCTCCGTGGTGAGGCGGCTGTGGGACGGCCGGCTGGCGCACCGCGACATCAAGCCGTCCAACGTGATGGTGCGGGCGGAGCGGGTGGTGATGGTCGACGTCGCCTTCGCCACCGCCCGGCCCACGCCGTGGCGGCAGGCAGTCGACCTGGCGAACATGATGCTGATCCTGAGCCTGCGCATGCCTCCGGAGGAGGTGTACAACCTGGCCCGGATGGAGTTCGCCGCCGACGACATCGCCGAAGCCTTCGCGGCAACCCACGGGGTGACGATCCCATCTGAGCTGCGCCGGCTGTTGCGTGCCCACCGTGCTGCCACCGGTATCGACGCGGTCACGGCCTTCCGGGCCCTGGCGCCGCCGCGGGAGCCGATCCACGTCCAACGGTGGAGCACGCGGCGGGTGGCGCTGCTGGCGAGCAGTGCCGGCGTGGCGGCGCTCATGGCGTACATCGCCCTCGACACGATGCGGCGGGCGGGGATCCTGTGACCGCCCGACCGGTGCTCGCCGTCGCCCTGGGCGCGATGCTTCTCACCTCGTGCAGCACGTCCTCGGAGGACGACGCCATGCCGGACTGCGCGCTTCACAACGGCAGCGCCGTCATCCTGATGGCTCAGGCCGTTCCGTCGGCGGCGATGGTCCCGTGCGTCGATGAGCTCGAGCCGGGCTGGAGCTTCAGCGAGTTCAAGGCGCGGCGCGGCGCAGCACGCCTGACCTTCGGCTCGGCCGCCGTCGGCGACGACTTCCTCAGCGTCCATCTCGGCGAGTCGTGCCCGGCCGCTCCGGACGAGGAGCTGGTGGTCGTCAGCGGCGGGTCTGCCCGCGTGTCCAGAGAGGTGGTCGTGACCGCACCGCCGGAGGTTGCCGTCGCCGTGGTGCCGCTGGCGGGCCGCCACGCCGCGGCGGCCACCAAAGTCGTGCTCGATCTCGATCGAAACGGGATCACCGGCGAGGTCGTGCCGGCCGGGCGGCCCGCCGGCGAGCGTCTCTCGGAAGCCCTCGCTGCGGGCCATCATGCTCTGCTCGTCGACGACCTCAGCCTCGCCGACGCTCTGGTCCACGTGTACCGACCTGGCGAGGGCCGTGCCGAGCGGGTCGATCGCGAAGACATCGTGGACCTCCTGCAAGACGCCGCAGCCGCGGCGGCGGACCAGACCTACCAGGGTACGTGGCAGTTCCGATTCGACGGGGGCTGCGTTACCTACGAGTTCGACGCGGCCGGGCCGGGAGCGGCCGGCCTCGGCGAGATGGTGACTGCGGCCTTGTCGTTCGTCTCCCGAACGACGCTCGACCGGTTCACGCGCGTCCACGTCGGTCTGCGGCTGGACCCGTGACGACCCGGCCCGGGTCAGCGGGGCACCGCAGGCTCCGGTGCGGGGCGGCGGCGCCAGCTCGTGTTGCGTCGCCAGAACATCCAGGCGGCGGCGCCGAACGGGATCGGGAGCACGAAGGTTATGAAGCGAAAGGTCAGGATGGCCGCCACCACCTGAGCCTGGACAGCGCTCCCGAGCCCGAGGCCGAGAGCGGCGGCGTAGCCGAGTTCGACGACGCCCACCCCGCCGGGAGTGATCGGGAGGGCAGAGATCAATCGCACGAACGCGAAGGCGGCCAGCACCGTGACCCAGCTCACCTCCTCGTTGGCGATGCCGACATGCCGCAGCGCCGTGAGCAACACCAGGTACAGCGACAGATGGCTGATGACGGCCGCGGCGGTGATGCGCAGGTGGCGGCGATGCAGCACCTCCGAAGTGCGGGCGCTGAATTGCTGGACCGCCCGTCCCCAGCCGGTGACCGGCGGACGCCCCAGCAGTCCGCGCAGCGCCGAGACGACCCGCCCCGCCGCCTCCCCGATCCGGCGCGCCACTGCCGGACGGCGCAGCATCGATCCGAAGATCGCAACGGTGGCGATCAGAACGCCGATGCCGACCATCGCGGCCGTGAGCAGCGCCACCGTCACATCGCCGGTCAGCGCCAGCAACACCAGGGCGACGACCGGGAGCGCCAGCTTGACGAAGTTGTTCCACACCCCGGCGACGACGGTCGCGAACACGAACTCGGACTTGGAGAAGCCCCACGAGGTGTACATCGCGTAACTCACGCCCACGGCCAGGGCGCCCCCGCCCGGCACGGTGTTCGCAACGGCGGTGGACGCCTGATTGACGACGGCGGCCTGCGGGTACGTGAGGCCGGGGAGGACGGCGACCAGCAGGAACCAGTACGTCACGATGTTCCAGACGGCAACGGCGGCCAGCGACGCCACCTCCAGCCACGTCATGGCGCGGATCGTCGCCCACACGTCGGAGTAGCTGGCGATCTGGGGAAACACCCCGGCGAAGATCGCGACGACGACGCCGAGCGAAAGCGCCGGCTTGAGGGCCTGGCGGAGCCTGCTCCGGGGTCGCTCGTCGTCACGGCCGGCCACGGCGACTCCTCTCCGGTGGGCCACGGTGATTCCGGTGCGACCTAGCCTCGTCGGAGCATCGGCGAACGCAGGAGGACACCGTGCGAGGGGCTGACCAGCATCGCACCGTCGCCAGTCGCCCGGGGCTGTGGTTGCTGGTGGCGGGAACCGCGACGCTGGCGCTGAGCTGGGTGCTGGCGCTACCGGCGACGATCAGCCCACTGGAGGAGGAGGCATTTCGGTTCGTCAACGGCTGGCCCGGCTGGCTCGAGGGGCCGACGTGGCCCGTGATGCAGCTCGGCGCCGTCGCCGTCGTGCCGGTGGCGACGCTCGTCGCATACCTCGTGTGGCGTCGCGTCGAGGTCGCGGCCGCGTTGTTCGGAGCCGGGATGGCGGCATGGGTCCTCGCCAAGGTGGTCAAGGAG
This sequence comes from uncultured Acidimicrobiia bacterium, assembly GCA_964348465.1. GTDB lineage: Bacteria > Actinomycetota > Acidimicrobiia > Spongiisociales > JAOTWH01 > CAYGCW01. The sequence goes on from CAYGCW010000051.1 coordinate 9,679, forward strand.
TTCGTCAAGCGGGGAAGGCCCCAGGCCCTCTTGGACGAGGTGATCGTTCGCCCGGACTGGAGCGGGCTCGGCTTCGTGTCCGGACATGCCGCGGTGGCGTTCGCGATGGCCACGGTCGTGTCGCCTCTGGTGCCGAGGCCGTGGCGCGTCGCGCTGTGGGCCGGAGCGGCTGCGGCCGGCGTCCTGCGCATATACACGGCAGCGCACCTCCCGCTGGACGTCATCGGCGGGGCCGGCCTCGGCATGGCGCTCGGCGGCGCCATCCGGGCGGCTCTTCCCGCCGCCGCGGCTCCGAAGACGTGACCCCATCGTCGCCCCACACGTCGCATCATCCCTGAGCACCGCCGACCGGGGCCAGGGCGCAAAGGCCCGAGTCGCTCGTCCGGGAGTCATCTGGCTTACCGCCTGCGATCCTGCCAATATGCCGCCCCGGGCCGGCTTGCGTGTCGCCGGCGCTGACGGAGGATCCTGTGAGACTGCGACTTGCCGCCGAGGTGACGTAGGGGTGGTCGGGTTGATGGCGCTCATGCTCGTGGCGATCGCAGCGGCGATCGTGGGCGTGACGGCCACGTGGGGTGCTCGCCGCGGCACGCTCCGTGAGTCCGAGCAGGAGAGCTTCGACCGCCGCTTCCTCGACATCGTCATCGCGGAGCACCTTCGCTTCTACGGGCCACCTAGCTCTCGCCAGTAGGACCGTTCGCCCCTGGCCGGTGGGCATCGGTTCCGGCAGCGTATGGGGACGGGTTCGCACGCCCCGGCGGCGACCGAGTGGGGAGGACTGCGATGAGGGCACGTGCAGAGGTCGGCCACCCGTTCTTCGAGTGGGTGAACCGTCGCTTCGTCTGGATCACCGCGGCGGTGCTGGTGGCCGCGGTCGCCTCTGGGGGCCTGTCCCAGGCGTTCGGGTCCACCGACGAGCCGGAGTTCGACCCTTCCGGCGAGATCTACGAGACGGCCGAGCGCGCCGAAAGCGTCTTCGCGCTCACTTCGGGGGTCCAGCAGGCCGTGTTCCTGGTCGAGGACCCCGATGGTGGGGACGTGCTGAACCGCGCCGCGCTCCTGGAGTGGAAGCAGAACTCCGACCGGCTGCGCGCCGCCGCCGAGGAGTTCCGCGGCGAGCCGCTCGCGGCTCACCTCGCCTCGGTGTTCGACACCGAGCTGGGCACGGCCATCGATGGCGTGTTCTCCCTGGCCGAAGCCGTGGATTCCGTGCTTCCCGGAGGGCTGGAGGCGGCCGGGGACGCCGACGTCAAGGTGGCGCTCGACGGCCTGCTGGGCGAGGATGCTCCGACCGCGACCCTGCGCGCCACTCTCTCCCGGCTGGCCACCGTGACGCCTGGCGACGTAGGCGGTCAGTCCATCGACGTCTGGCGGAGCCCGGCGTTCCAGTCGATCGTCCTCTTCGACCTCGACACCTTCCCGCTGGGCACCGGAACGGCGGCGGAGTTCGAGCGCAACCTCGAGGCGCAGCGGTGGCTGCGCGAGGTGCAGACCGTGTTGCGCGGCGAGCAGGCGAACCTCGCCGCCATCGGGCTGGGCATCGACGTGGATCTGGAGTTCGAGGACCAGGCCGCCGAAGCCATGCCGTTCATCCTGGCGGCCGTCGTCGTGATCCTCATGGTGGTGGGGGCGTTGCTGCGGTCCTACTGGGCGGCGGCGTTCGTGGGGATGGGTATCGCCGTCACGACGCTGCTCTACAAGGGACTCT
>CAYGCW010000052.1:0-11367 GCA_964348465.1 uncultured Acidimicrobiia bacterium
AGCATCACGGCCGCCTCGACCACCACGACCTCCGAGGCAATCTTCGAATTCCCACCCTTGCTGGTCGCCGGGCCCGGCGGCGTGGAGATCGTTGCCGGCGGCGGGTCCCGCCTGCTCTGGGAGGGACCGGCACTGGCCGCGCATCCTGACGGCGCGGGCGGAGCCGTCATCTGGGTCGAAGGCGGCAGCTCATTCGAATGGGACGAGGAGCTGCGGCGCTACCGCGTCGATCCTGCCGACGCCGTGGAGCTCCTCAGGGTCGACGCCTCGGGTGCCGCGACGGATCTCCTCTCCGCCGAACCGGAGGCCATCCACGGGCTGATCGAGGTCGCCCGAGTCGCGGGACGGCCCACGGCCGTCATCTGGCGCGCCGTACCCGGTCCGGCCTTTCCGGGAGGCTCCGACATCGACTGGCGGGTGGTCTCCGAGAGCATCCTCAGCCACCTCGTGCATGTGGACCTGGTGACCGGCGCCGAGACGACCTATGGCCTGGTCGCCAGCTACGAGAGCGACGCGCGGATAGCCAGTTTCGGCGGCGAGTCGGTGGCGATCTGCATCGGGGCGTACGGCGGCGGCATGTCGCCGCTGCGGTCGGCGCCGCTCGGCGCGCTGCCCCGCCTCGACCCGGGCTCGCTGGGCGACCCGTCTGCGCCGTGGCTGGAGCAAGCCTGCGATGCCGGCTCCTGCGCGCCCGTGGCCAGCGAGCTGCGGTGCACCGAGTCGGAAGGCTGCTGGGTGGAGGTCCGGAAGCCCAAGGTCTCGCCCGACGGCAGCGCGGTCGCCTACGTCGAGGTTGCCTACGGCCCGGAGGGGCTGGGCCGGCCCGAAGTAGCCGTGGCCGAACTGCCGGCCGGTGTCGAGATCTGGCGCGTGCAGATCGGCGGCACCGACCCGAACGCCAACGTGTGGCCGATCGCACTCGACTTCGACGGCGAGCGCGTCCTGGTGTCGTTCAGCGGCGAAGGCGCCTCCCCCGATGGCTTGGCCGTGCTGGTGGACGGCTCGGGGGAGCTGGGCCGGGTTCCGGTGAACGGACGCGCCGTCCTCTGGGCGGCGCCCACCGGCTGAGCCGACTCGCGAGTTCGCTCGCAACGGGCTCGCCGCCTGGCTGGGTGAGGAGGAGCGCCGGTCCGGCGGCTACCGTCGCGCGGCGTGGGCATCGAGGTCGTGATCACGGGGAGCGGGATACCGGTGCCCGCGCCGGGAAGAGCCGGTGCCGGAGTACTGGTGAGGGCTGGGGAGACGGCCCTGCAATTCGACGCCGGACGGGCCACTGCGCTCCGGCTGGTCGAAGCCGGCACGGCGCCGAGCACGCTCACCGCGCTGTTCCTGACCCATCACCACAGCGACCACCTCCTCGGCCTTGCGGACGTGGTGCTGACGCGCTGGCTCGAGAACCGGCACGACGAGCTTGACACGTTCACGATCGTGGCCCCCGCAGGCCCGGCCGGCCGGTTCGTGGAACGGATGCTCGACCCGTGGGAGGACGACCTCGCGGCGCGGATGGCGCACACCGGCCGCACCCGCAGGCCCGACGTCGACCTGCGCACGTTCGAGCCGTCCGCCGAGCCGGCCCCGGTGTGGGCGGCGGACGGCGTGCTCGTGACCGCAGTCGCCGCCCGGCACGAGCCGATCGTCCCGGCCGCCGCCTACCGTATCGACGCGCCGGACGGGTCGGTCGTGGTGTCCGGGGACACCCGGGTGTGCGTCGAGGTCGAGCGGCTGGCGGCCGGCGCCGACATCCTGGTCCACGAGGCGGTCAGGCCGGCTGGTCTCCCGCCTCACCTCGCCGGGCTCTCGTACGTCGACGCCATCGTCGCCTACCACGCCGACTCGGTGGAACTCGGCGCCCTGGCGGCTCGGGCGGGTGTCGGCACGCTCGTGCTCACCCACCTCCTGCCGCAGCCGCAGTCGGACGCCGAGGAAGCCGCATTCGCCGCCGATGTCCGCCGGGGGGGCTTCACCGGGCCGGTCGTCGTGGCTCGCGACCTCAGCACGGTCGGTACCTGAAAGGGCCTTCAGGCGCTTCAGGCAGGCTTCAGCAGCCTCCCCGGAGACTCGGCCCATGACAACCACCCATCTCGCCCACCCCCACACCCGGGCTCGCTTGTTGGTCGCCACCTGCCTGGCGGCATTCGCCGCCCTTGCCCTGGTCGCCGCACTCGCGGAGCCGTCGCTCCTGTCGCTGGACCTGTGGCTCCAACAGCTCACGCTGGCGGGACGGGGGTCGTGGCTGGACCCCTTCATGACCACGATCACCGCCTTCGGAGCCCGCCAGGTCATCGTTCCGCTGGCCGCCGCCCTCGTCCTCTGGTCGCTGGCGACCGGCCGCCGGCGCCTGCTGGTCGCCGTGATCGCCGTGGCCGTCGTCCTCAACCCGGTCGTCGAGTTCGCCTTCAAGGAGCTGATCGGCAGGGCGCGGCCCGACCTCTCCCGGCTCCTGCCGGGCAACGGGCCGTCGTTCCCGAGTGGCCACGTGCTCGCCGCCGCCGGCTTCTACGGGGTGCTCCCGCTCCTCACCCGGCCCGGTGCGCTACGCCGCATCGCCGGAGGCGTCGCCGCGTTGATCGTCGGCGTCGTTGCGGCGAGCCGGGTCTACGTCGGTGTCCACTGGGCAACCGACGCCCTCGCCGGCCTCCTGCTCGGGGTCGTGCTGGTGGCGATCACCGCCGGCATGCACGGCCGGCTCCGGACTCGCCGCCAACGCCGATCCCCGAGGCTGGGGGGAACCGGAGCGACGCCGCCTTGCAACGTGGTGTACGACCTGTCGGTCGGCGTGGACGGCGTGCGGCCGTCCCATGAAGACGCCGGTCTTCGGAGTCTCCGCAGCCAGCGGTAGGCGCGCGGCTAGGGTCGGCGCCGATGGCCACCATCCGCCGCCTCGCCGACTCGTGCCTGATCGTCACCACCGACGACGGCGCCACCCTGATCGACCCTGGTTTCTTCACGTTCGAGTCCGGCGAGATCGACCTGGACGGCATCGGCGACGTGCAGCGGGTGCTGATAACCCACGAGCACCGCGACCACGTCCAGCCCGAGTTCGTGCGCTGGCTCATCGACCGGGGGACCGACGTGACCGTGCATGCCAACGACGCAGTCGCTGCGCTCCTGGCACGCGAGGGGATAGAGGTCGATACCGGCGGCGCACCCGGCGCGGCGTTCGAGGACGTGCGGCACGAGGTCATACCCACCGGCGCCGCTCCGCCGAACCGGGCCTGGACGCTGGGGGATGTCCTCACCCATCCCGGCGACAGCTACCAGGTGTCGGGCACGGCACCCGTGCTGGCGCTGCCGCTGATGGCGCCGTGGGGGTCGGCGACGGCGTCGGTTGAGTTCGCCCGCCGGCTGCAACCCCGGCAGGTCGTGGCGATCCACGACTTCTATCTGAGTCCCGGCGGCCGGGCGTGGATCACCGGCCTCGTGCGGAAGGTGCTGGCCGCCGACGGGATCGAAGTCGTGGTGCTGGATTGGGGCGATTCCTACCAAGTGTGAGCCGCTCCGGTCGAGGATAGAGAACTCCCCCCGAAGCGGCCCCGCCCAGCGAGACCGCCAGGCTGCAGCCGTAGGCCAGCGCGCAGCGCAGCCAGCCGGCTCGCCGGCTCCTACGGCGTGTCGGGGGAGTCCTCGCCGGCGGTCTCGGCGCTGTCGCCGTCGGTCTCCGGGGAATCGGCGCTGTCGCCGGTATCGGGGGACTCGTCGGCGAGGTCGCTCCGACCGCTGTCTTCCGACACCTGGGTGGTGTCTGAGAGCGGTGCCGGGTCATCGCCTTGCGCGAGCGCGGCGCCGGTGCCGAGCGCCAGGGCCGCTCCTGCGATCCCGGAGACGATCTTCCACTTCCTCGCGACCACGACGGCCTTCCCGCGCCTGCAGCCGGCTCAGTCTACCGGCCGGCGGGATCGCTCTCGTGCTAGCCGGTGACCGTGAACTCGGCGAACATGCCCGCTTCGTAGTGACCGGGGATCAGGCACGCCACCTGGTCGAACTCGGCGGATCCGTCGAACGTCACGGTGATCGTCTCCTTGGCGCCGGCCGGCACCTCGATCACGACCTCGTCGTGGCCGTGCCCTCCCTCGCCGCCTTCGTCTCCATGGCCCTCGTGGCCCGAGGCGATGTGCTCGGCGGCGGCATGCGCGGTAGTGACGCGGAACTCATGGGGCACGGCGCCCTGGTTGTCGAGCAGGAACTGGACCGTCTCGCCCATCTGCACCTCGAACGACGCCGGCTCGAACGCGAACTCGGTCATGACGACCTCGACCTGGCGGTCGAACTCGCCGGACTCGGTGCCCGTGTCGTGCATGCCTTCGTCGTCGTGCATGCCTTCGTCGTCGTGCATGCCTTCGTCGTCGTGCATCCCTTCGGTGGTGGGCGTGGCGGCGGTCGTGGTGGTCGGAGCTGCCGTGGTAGTGGTGGTTTCGACGACGGCCGTCGTTGCCGGCGCCGGGGCGGTGGTCGTGGCGGCGATCTCCTCGACGGCGCCGGCGTCGGCCGGCGCCGGGGACTCTTCGGCACAGGCTCCGGCCACCAGCATCAGGCCAAACAGCAGTAGCAACATTCTCGGGAGGCGCATCATCAATCCTCTGTGTCGTCGGGCGGGCGAATACCGCATCGCCGCCGCGGTAGGTGTCCTTCGGATCACTGGCCCCGGGCCTTTCGGCTTTTCGGCCGAGACGGCGGTGGCCGGGTGATCGTCATTATGGTGCCAACATCGCGCCGTGACCGGAAATCCATCCACCAGAGCACGGCGGATCGCGCTGCGCCTCGAGTACGCCACCATCGCCTGGAACGTCGGCGAAGCGTTCGTCACCATCGGCCTCGGTATCGCGGCAGCCTCGCTGGCCCTGGTGGGCTTCGGTGCCGACTCGATCATCGAGGTGTTCGCATCCTCGGTGGTGGTGTGGCACCTGCGGCCGTTCGACGGCGAGGCTCGCTCCCCGGACGTCGAGCGAACGGACCGCGCCCTTCGGCTCGTGGCAGTGGCCTTCGGAGCGCTGGCCGCCGTGCTGGCGACGGTGGCGATCCGCGACCTGGCCACCGGCCGCCGGCCGGGAGAGTCGCCCTGGGGGATCGCCTACCTGGCGGTCACCGCGGTGGTCATGCTGGCCCTCGCTGCCCTCAAATTCCGGACGGCCGCCGAGATCGGCAGCCCGCCGCTCCGCTCCGAGGCGACGATGACGCTGCTCGACGGCATGCTGGCGGCGGCCACGGTGGCAGGGTTGGTCCTGCACGCCGCCGCCGGATGGTGGTGGGCGGATCCGGCGGCGGCGCTGCTGGTCTCGGTCGCCGCCGGCCGCGAAGCGGTGGAGAACTGGCAGGAAGCAGCCCGGTAGGTCCCCGGCGCGCCGGAGCCCGGCCGGGGCCGGCCGGGCTCCGAGGCGCTGTGGCTGTGGCTAGTTGGTCCACTCCTGGGTCTGCGGGTTGAGATGGCTCAGCTTGACCGCCCCGGCCGTCTCCTTGCCGCTGTAGCGGAAGACGTTCAGGCCTTCGGTGATGTTGGTTTCGTAGATGAAGTTGTTGTACCAGTACGAAGACCAGACGCCGCCTATCTCGCACCCGGTTCCGCCGCAGAACGGGCCGCCGGGCGGCGGGATCGGGGGCGGGTCGGAGTATGCGAGCTCCACCGCGTTCGCCGGGTCTGTGAAGTCGACGACGCTGGTGCCCGACTGGTAGCTGCCGTGAACGAGCACGTTCCGGCCGCTGGGAAGCGGCACGACGTTCAGGTTGTGGATCGTGCAGTTCTCGATGTCCGTCTGCGGGCGCGGAAGCACCCAGGTCCCGAGCAGGTCACCAGAGGACGTGTCGTAGAAGAACAGCGACTTGTCCGAATCGGGATTGCTGGCCTGGCAGTTCGCAAACACGCCGCCGCCCGGCTCGTGGCCGAAGATCAGGATGCTGCCGTCGTTGCTGAACGCGGAGCTATGGCCGATCGAGGCCCCCGGCACCGCCACCGACATCAACTCGTGGGGATCGGTGAGCGAACCGGGGTTCGTCAGCGTCCACAGCGTGAAGCCGGCGGTGCCGGCACAGCCCGCCAGGTTCACCGAGCCGAGGATCACGCCGGTGTCGTGGCAGTTCCGGCCTGCCGACTCCGTACGCAGGTACACCGCCGCCGCCGGGTTGTCGAGCGGCACTTCGACGATGTCGATCCCGTCGCACCCGCTGCCCGAGTTGTAGATCAACAGGCGATTGTTGGCGGGATCGGGCACGCCGGTGGCCGTGTGCGACCCACACCGGCCGGCAACCGCCGCACCGCTCAGGTCGACGGAACCGATCAACGCCGGGTCGTCGAGATCGTTGATGTCGAAGATGTGCAGGCCCTCGAAGTTCTCCGGCACGGGGGTTCCGTCACACGACGCGCCCAGGCTGGCCGGTGAGTTCCACGAGCGCACCAGCACGTCTTCCCACACCACGATGTCGCCCTGGTTGCCGGTGCATGACGTGAACGAGACCTGTTTCGGATTGCCGGGTGCCGAGATGTCGCGCACGTTGAATCCGAGCCAGCTGCCCTGGAAGGCGTGCTTGCCCCAGAAGGCGATGTCCGTGTGGATGTTCGGGTTGCCGATCGCCGGGTTGAGCAGGCTGGCCGGCTCCTCGATGTGACCCATGGGGTGCAGGTTCTTCGTTCTCGGGTCCTCCGTGTGACTGGCGCCGGCGGGACCGGCCGCCAGCAGCAGCACTCCGAGTGATAGCGCCGCCAGCAAGATGGCCGGGCGCATCGAGCGCATACGTCGCATTTCCGTGTCCTCCTCCCGTCGCCTCCCCCCCGAACTGCGGGGGGCTCGACATCGACCCTACGCATCGTGGTCGCAGCGCGACGGCGACTCGTCTGGGTGTTATTTCGCGAGCTGGGATCCGGCCCCCGCCACCCACGGCACGATCGCCGACGCTCAGCCCGGGTAGAGAACGCCCTCTTCGGCGGCGAGACTGCCGGCGAGGAAGCGACGCCGTAACGCTCCGAGCCGCACCTTGCCGTTGTGGGTGAGTGGGATGCTGCCGGGACGCAGCAACTGGACTCGCGCCGGCCGGACGCCCAGGCCGGCCCACAGGTCGGCGGCGATCTCGACCGCGATGCGGTGCAGATCGTCCCTCCCAGCATCCGGGGTCCGCACCTCGGCGAACACGTAGGGTTGCTCGCCGGGCTCGCCGCCGCGGTCGATGCCCACGGCGGCGGAGATCCTGACACCGGGGCGGTCGTCGACGATGGCGGCGATCTCGGCCGGCGCCAGGCTCCGCCCGCCGACGTTGATGATCTCCTTGCGGCGGCCCACCACGTAGAGGTTGCCTTCGTCGTCGAGGTGGCCGAGGTCGCCGGTGCGGATGTAGCCGTCGGCGCCGAACACCTCCGCGGTCGCCGCAGGCTCGCCGAAGTAGCCGGCGGCGGTGGCGGCGCTGGCCACCTGGATCTCCCCTGCCTCGATCCGGACCTCGACGCCGGGGAACGGTGGGCCCACGGATACGAAGCCGCGTTCGTCGACTCGAGGCGTCGAGCCCGGTGGCCACGTGCTCACGCCCACCGTTGCCTCGGCGAGGCCGTAGCCGGCCACCATGACGCCTGCGAGCCCGAAGGCCTGTTCGAAGCGGGCGATCGTGGCCGCCCGCACCGGCTCGGCGGCGTTGAGGGCCACGCGGAGGCCGCCGAGGTTCACCGAGCCTGCGACAACGTGGCGCAGGCAGAGGCGGTAGGCGAAGTCCGGCGCGGCCGTGAAGGTGGCACCGGTGCGCTCGATCTCTCGCAGCCACGCCCCGGGATCCCGGAGGCGGGTCGGGAGGAGGTGGAGGGGCGCGCCGAGGGCGAACGGCACCATCGTCATGAGGATCAGCCCCATGTCGTGGTACACGGGCAACCAGCTCACGAAGCGGTCGGCGGCGGTGATGCCCATGCCGGCGACGAGCTGGTCGACGTTGGTGAGCAGGTTGTGGTGGGTGATCTGCACCCCGCGCGGCTCGCCGGTGGTGCCCGACGTGAACTGGATGAACGCGATGTCATCGGGGGCCGGGCGCAGGTTGGCCGGCGCCGGCTCCGCCTCCCGCCACGCGCCCGGGTCGAGCACCGGGATGTCCGCGGCCGCGGCGTATTCGGCAGCCCTGCCGTCGGCGGAGCGCACGATCAGCGCGGCGTCGCTGCGCTGCGCCGCTCGCGCCGCCGGACCGGGGCCCAGGCCGGGGAACACGGGAACGGCGGTGGCGCCGATTCGCAGCACGCCGTAGAACGCGGCGAAGAAGTCGCCTCCGTTGGGCAGGGCGACCAAGACCCGGGTCCCTTCGCCGGCTCCGGCCCTGCGGAGACGGCCCCCGGCCCGGCCCGAGGCCTCCCACACGTCGCCGTACGAGTTGCGCTCACCGGCGAACGTGAAGGCCGGCGCAGCGGGCGCCGTGGCGGCACGCGCGGCCAGGACGTCGACCATCGTGCCGGCGTCGGAGACCATCCGCTCAGCGGGGTGCGACGGCTTCTCGCACGGCCTCATGGAGGTCGCCCACCGTGCGCACGTCGGCGAGGCGGGCCTCGTCGAGGGTGACGTCGAAGCGCTCCTCGGCGGCGGCGACGATGTTCACGATGTCCATGGACTCCGCCTCCAGGTCCTCGGCGAAGCGGTCGGTGGGAGCGATCTCGTGGACCCCCAACACGGCACCGACGATCTGTGCGAGTTCTGCGAACATGAAAGCCCGGGAGAGGCGGCTCCGTACACTACCGGTCCGATGAGCATCGGACCCCGGGACGCCAAGCGCGGGATGGTCGCGTCGAGAGTGCCCTCACCCTCACGGGTGCGCACTCGGCGTTGAACATGACGGCGGTGCTGAGGCTTTTTTCCGCTCCCGACCCGGGCCTGCTCACCGCAGCGCTCGATCACCTGCAGCCGCGGCACCCTGCCCTCAGGGCGCGCATCGTCGACGGCCGCCTGACGCTCGACACCTTCTCGCTCGACACCGACATGGACCGGGCCGAGCTGGTGGCGCTCACCGTAGACGTGGCGAACCGCATCCGTGAGGCGGCGGGCGCCTGACGCTCAGCTGAAGAAGCGGATGCGGCGGATGGTCGTCCGGCTGCCGAAGTCGCCCATGATGAACGTCGTGTGGCTCTTGTCACCCACGCTCGCGATCGGGAACGGGTAGCCCGGGTCCTCGAACAAGGCGATGACCACCAGCTTGCCTGGCCCGTCCGGACTCGACGGCGACAAGCGGGCATTCACGGAGATGAGGAGGTCGCTGACGTTGAACGCCTTCCCATCCAGCGTCAAGATGGCGCGGACACACTTCTCGTGGTCGCGCAGCACGAACGTCCCGATCTGATCGGAGGCGAAGAAACAGTCGCCGAGCAGTTTGACCCGCAGCACCAGCAGCTGCGAGCGGAACGGAAGCGCCGCCGGTCCCACGAACTGCGGCTCATCCGAAAGCGCCGGGTAGCTGGTTGTCTGCCTGACGAGGATGTCGGGGATCGGGGCACCCTGATCGGCACCGTCGGTGTGGTACGTTGCCTGGAAATCGAGCCGGAACTTGCGTTCCCCGCGCCGCTCGACGGTCGTGACTCCGCCGATGGTCCTGAGCGTCTCGAAAGGCACGGACCTGGCGAGGAGTTCGTCGGTGGTGTCGACGGTGCCCTGCACCGCCAGGCTCGACGTGGCGAAGACGCCGAGCGACAAAGCCGCCACCAGGAGCACACTGATCACCGCCGGGCGTGGTCTGGCTCTCATCGTTGCACCTCCCGACCGCTGCGGAAACAACCGCAATCCATGCTAACCGCCGGCGTCCGTCGTCATGACGGCAGACGCGGCCTGGTGGTCCGCGGCGCCGCTTCGGAGCAGCGTGGCAAGGCCCGCCGCGACGCCGATCGAGATGACGGCGGTTGCCAGCCGGTCGACGGCCCCGGCGCCGGCCACCCGGCCCAGGATGGAGGCGGTCACACCGAGGTTCACGGCCCAGAACGCCATCCGGGACCACGGGGCCGCAAGCCCGACGAGCAGGTTCAGCACCACGCCGGCAAACACGACCTGGTCGACGGCGAACGTCAGCCAGCCGGGAACCTGTGCCAGCTCCAGGTAGTCGCGGCGGGCGATGCCCCAGCCCACATGGGCCAGCAGTCCCATGTGGACCGCGAGGAAGAGGACGGTGGCGCCGGAGCAGCGCCGCCCCCGGGCGGGCGCGCCGGGGAGGCCGGGCGCCACCCGACCGAGGAATATCGCGACGGCCACACCGTGGATCGCAGCGCTGCCGACGAGCAGGTCGAGGCTGTCGGCGGCGGTCCCCACGAGCAGCGCCGCCCATCCCACTGCGAACAGCAGCGTCTGGGCGAGGCCCCAGGTGGCGGTGACGGCAGGTCTGTGCCCGATCAGCCGCCACTCGGCGACCGCGGTCCCCGCCACTACTGCCATCAACGACAGGGAAGGGGAGCGGGCCCCGGCTGCCCGGAACGGCACCCAGTCGGCGGCGCCCACCCGGTTCACCTCGGCCACCACCTCGAAGAGCAACCCGGCGGCGAGGATCACCAGCGCCAGCAGCATCCCGGCGTGGGTCACGGCGATGGGCACGGCCCGCACCCGGGACGCCAGGGCGAGCAAGAACGCGACGACGGCCGCGAGCGCCACCGCCGCGGTGGCGGTACGGGCGGCGTCGCCGGCGAACCACGAGGCCGCCTCGTGGAGGGTCACCGCCGCGATCGGGAACCACGCGAGCCAGAGGCGGCGGCCCGCGCCGGCCCCGAACAGCGCCGCGGCTCCGCCGAGCACCCCCAGCGACACCCAGCCGAGCGCGATCTCACGGCCGGGCCGGTCGCCGATCACCCCGCGGAGCAGGCCGTCTCCGGTGACGACGCCTCCGGCGGCGGACAAGACGACCAGGCCCAGCGAGGCGGCCAGCAGCAGCCGCGCCGCGGTGGTGAGTTCTACGCTGGGCTCGCGCACCGTTCCCGACATCGCCGCCAGCTTGGCAGGCGCGGGCGGCCTTCTAGGTGAGCCGGCGACGGGCGCGCCGGTCACCGAACCCGACGAAGGCGGGTGCCGTCAGTCGTCCTCGTAGCGGAAGGACACGCCCAACTTGGTGCGGAAGGCCACGATGTTGCCTTGGTCGTCGAGGTGGATGTCGAGGTCCCTCACCTCGGCGATGCGAAGGTCCCGCAGGCTGTGGGCAGCTTTGGCGAGCGCCACCGCCGCCGCCTTCTCCCACGACTCGGTGCTGCTGCCGACGATCTCGATCACCTTGTAGACGCTGTCCGGCATGATGCCTCCCTCGGTCGGGCGCCGTACACCTACCGATGGATAGCGAAGGCTCGGCCGGCTTGGCCAGAGCCGGACGGCACGTTGCGGCGGCGGATGGCACCTTCGCCGGGCTGGCGCCCGCCGTGCCATCGGATCCCGCCGCGGCGACCCGTGCGACCCG
>CAYGCW010000053.1:0-740 GCA_964348465.1 uncultured Acidimicrobiia bacterium
ATGTTCATGCGCGGGATGCATATTCCCGGCCTTCCCCGGCAGGCGGTACGCTGCCGCGGTGTTCGAATTCGACCGCGCCGTCGCCGTCGAACCGGCCGGCGGGCGCACCTTTCGCGGGAACCTGGATCCCGGATGGAACGTGGGCCGGTCCCCCAACGGCGGTTATGTGGCTGCGCTGGGCGTGGCGGCGATGGCGCGCCTCCTCCCGCACCCGGACCCGTTCAGCGTGACGACCCACTACCTCCGCAGACTGGAAGCAGGGCCGGTGAGCATCGCCGTCGACGTCGTGCGGGAGGGACGCAGCCACTCGACCGCGGCAGCCTCGATCGCACAGTACGGCGAGGAGGGGGCGCGGATGCTGGCGATCTTCGGGGACCTGGCGGCCATCGAAGGGCCGACCCGCGTCACCGGAGCGCCGCCGCCGCTTCCGGCGCCCGACTCGCTTCCTTCGAGTGCCTCGATCTCCGGCTTGCCGGAGGTGGTGTATCGCTTCGACCTCCGCCTCGACCCGGGCCACGCCGGTGGCCTGAAGGGTGCGCCGACCGGTGGCGGCGAGGTGGCGGCCTGGATGCGCTTCGCCGACCGCCGTCCGCCCGATCCGGCGTCGCTGGTGATGTTCGCGGACGCCGGCCCGCCCGCAGCGCTCAACTTGACGGAAGCCGGGTGGGTGCCGACGCTGGAGTTGACCGTTCACGTCCGGGCCCGGCCCGCGCCCGGCTGGCTGCGGGCCGTGTTCCGCA
>CAYGCW010000053.1:750-1084 GCA_964348465.1 uncultured Acidimicrobiia bacterium
CCTCTCGCGGCAGTTGGCCCGCGTCCACGCGTCGCGGCGCTCGCGCTCCCGGGAAAGCGGATGACGGACCCTATTCGAACGCACGGAGAGGAGGCGGAAGTGGATCAGCGCAGACTGACGGAGTTCTCCCACGGCGCCGGTTGAGCGTGCAAGCTCGGCCCTGACGAGCTGGCGCAGGTCCTGCGCCGCCTGGACGCCTCCAACACGGTCCGGCACCCCGACCTCCTCGTGGGGATCGGCGGACGCGACGACGCCGGGGTCTTCCGCATCGCCGACGACATCGCCCTCGTGCAGACCATCGACTTCTTCACCCCCATCGTGGACGACGCGTACG
>CAYGCW010000053.1:1142-11344 GCA_964348465.1 uncultured Acidimicrobiia bacterium
CCTGGGGCCGGAGCGCCGCGGCCAACGCGCTTTCCGACGTCTACGCCATGGGTGGTACGCCGCTGACAGCGCTCTCGCTGGTCGGCTGGCCCCGGGACGAGCTTCCGTTCGACCTGTTGGGGGACGTGCTCGACGGAGGCGCCGCGGTTCTCGCCGAAGCCGGCTGCACGCTGGTGGGCGGCCACTCCATCGACGACAAGGAGCCCAAGTACGGCCTCGCCGTCACCGGCGTCGTCCATCCCGACCGCATCATCACCAACGACGGCGGCCGGCCCGGCGACGTCCTGGTGATCACCAAGCCGATCGGCACGGGCATCGTCGCCACCGGGATCAAGCAAGGCCGGACCCGGTCGGAATGGCGGGACGCAGCCGTGGCGGTGATGGCGGCGCTCAATGCGGGCGCGGCCAGGGCGATGGTCGCCGTCGGCGTGTCGGCGGCCACCGACGTGACCGGGTTCGGGCTGCTCGGCCACCTTCACGAGATGCTCACGGGTGGGGTGGGGGCGCAGCTTGCGGCGGCTGACGTGCCGCTGCTGCCCGGAGCACGCGACCTGGCCGCCGCCGGGGTGATCCCGGGCGGCACGCTCCGCAACCGGGCCGCCGTGGAAGCCCACACAGACTTCGGGCCCGCCGACGACGTCACCCGCACGCTGCTCTCCGACGCCCAGACCAGCGGCGGCCTGCTCATCGCCGTCTCCCCGGAACGGGCCGCGGCCCTGCTCGCGGCTCTGGCCGTCGAGGGGGTGGAGGGCGCCGTTCGCATCGGCACGCTCACCGACGAGCCGTCCCGCCGCATCTCGGTTCTCTGATCGTGCGTGCGATCCCGCGTCAGACCAAGGTGCTCACGATCGGGGTGTTCCTGGTTATGACCGGGCTCACGCTGGTGGCGCCGATCCTGCCACTCTACGCCCGGGAGTTCGGCGTCACCCGGACCGCAGCCGGGGGGCTCATCTCGGCCTTTGCGCTGGCGCGGCTGGTGTTCGACGTCGGTGGCGGCATCGCGTCGGACCGGCTCGGCGCCAAGCGGGTGATGCTCGCCGGCGCGGTGGTGCTCTCGTTGGCCAGCGTGGGGGCGGCGCTGGCGCCCAACTACGGGATCCTTCTCGCCACTCGGGTGCTGGAGGGCTTCGGCTCCGCGGCGTTCGCCACGGCGGCGATGAAGCTGGTGATCGTCACGACGGACAAGGACCGCCTCGGCAGGACCATGGCCTTCTACCAGACCGGCCTGCTGGCGGGCATCTCGGTCGGGCCGGTGCTGGGTGGCTTCGCCGCCGAGATCGGTGACTTCACCACCCCCTTCTGGCTGTACGCGGTGCTCGGGGCCCTGATCGCGGCCGGAATCTGGCGCTACGTCGAAGAGCCTGACACGCCGATCACTGCGGTACGGGACGTGTACCGGGCAGCCGGAACCCTGCTGCGGCGCCCGGCGTTCATCGCTCTCCTGGTGGTGGCGTTCGTGATCTTCGTGATGAGGGCCGGCGCCCGGATCACGCTGCTGCCGCTGTATGCCGGCGAAGCACTCGGATTTCGAGAATCCGAGATCGGGCTGGTCATCGCCGCCGCCGCGCTCGTGAACCTGGCGGTCGTCAACCCTGGAGGGTGGCTCGTCGACAAGGTCGGGCGCATCCCGGTACTGGTGGCCGGTTTGCTAGCCGCAGCCCTTGCGATCACCGCCCACGGCTGGGTCACCACGTTCGGGTCTCTGCTCCTGCTCTCGGCCGGTTTCGGCGTGGCGGCGGCACTGCTGGGGATCCCACCACCGACGCTGGCCGGAGACTTGGCGCCGCCCGGCGCCGAAGGCGCCGCCGTAGGCCTGTACCGAACCGCGGCCGACCTCGGGCTCGTCGTCGGGCCGTTGCTGGTGGGATGGCTGGCCGAGGGCGGTGCGTTCGACACTGCGTTCGCGGTGGTCGGCCTGATGCTGGCCGGGGCGGCGGTCGTGGCACTGGCAATCGGCGAGACCCGGCACCGCGCCGGTGCCGAGGTCGGGGCCGGAGTCGACGCCCGGCTCCTTGACTAGCGTCGTCGCCATGCAGGGAGGCCGTGATCCGGAGCTCGACCGGCGGCTGGCCGCGATTGCGGCCGCGTTGCGCATCGGCCGCCTCGATCACCACGTATTCGTCTGCGCCCAGCAGTCGACTCCCAAGTGCGCGACCTATGAGGAGAGCGCGGAGACGTGGCGCTACCTCAAGTCGCGGCTCAAGGAGTTGGACGTCGCCGCCGCGCCGCCCCGCTGGCGCGGAACGGAAGAACCGGCTCCGCCCGGTGCCGAGCAGCCGCCAGCGGACCCGGCCCCGGTGCGGGTCCTGCGCAGCAAGGTCGACTGCCTGCGGGTGTGCGAGCAGGGCCCCATCGCGGTCGTCTATCCGGGCGGCGTCTGGTACCGCGGCGTGACCCCGGCGGTCGTGGAGCGGATCATCCAGGAGCACCTCCTGGGCGGCCGACCGGTGGCCGACCACGCCTTCGCCGCCGACGACCTCGGCGGCGGTCCCCAGGCCCCGGAGTAACCTCGCCGCGATGCTGAACCCCACCCGCTGGGCCAAGCCCGCCGGGCTCGCCTGGTTGGGCTGGCGCCTGTTCGGCCCCGCGGTACCTCCCCGGTTCCGCGGTCCCCAGGACCGGCCTCCCATGCCGCCCGGCCGGACCGTGCGCGTCGGCCGCCACGAGCTGCTGGTACGGGAGGCAGGCCCGCGGGGCGCTCCTGTGGTCGTGCTGCTGCACGGATGGGTGTACGGATCCACGGGTACCTGGCACCGGGTTGTCCCCCGGCTGGCCGATCGCTTCCGGGTGGTCGCCATCGACCACCGCAATCACGAGAAGGCGGACCGCATCCAGGGCCGCTACTCGATCGACGCCGCCGCCGACGAGGTAGCGGGTGTGCTCTACGCCATCGACGTCGATGGAGCGACCATCGCCGGCTACTCGATGGGCGGGCTGATCGCCCAGGCGCTGGCGCGGCGTCATCCTTCGCTCGCCCGCAGGCTGGTGCTGGCCGGCACCGCCGCCCGGCCGATCCCCGAGCGCCGAACGGCGGCGCTGGTTGCCTTTGCGCTGGCGCGGGCCGCCGGGAGGGTGGGCAGCACGCTGGGAGCACGGGTGTCCTACCACTACCTGATGCGCGTCGGGGCGTTCGAGCGCCGCTACGGCCGCTGGCTGTGGGACGCCCTGATCGACCGCGACATCAACCTCTACTTCGAGGGCGGCTGGGCCATCTGGCGGTTCGACAGCCGGGAGTGGATCGGCCAGCTGGGCGCCGCCGCGATGGTCGTCATCCCCATCGACGACCAGCTCGTCCCGCCCGCCGCCCAGTACGAGCTGGCATCGCTGATCCCCGATGTCGAGGTCGTGGAGCTGGTCGGCGCCCGCCACGAGGCGGTGCTGACGCACGCCGACGACATCGCCAAGGCGATCGCAGGCTTCGCCGGCTGAAGGCTGCTCACCGGCGCTACCTACCTGCGAGCCGGCGACTGATCACCAGCCGCTGGATCTGGTTGGTGCCCTCGTAGAGCTGCGTGATCTTGGCGTCGCGCATGTAGCGCTCCACCGGGAAGTCCTTGATGTAGCCGTAGCCGCCGAACACCTGCACGGCGTCGGTCGTGACCTCCATGGCCACGTCGCTGGCGAAGCATTTGGCGACTGCGGCGGCCGTGGTGAGATCGGCGTCGTTGCGGTCGAGGGCGGCGTGGGCGTCGTACACCAGATGGCGGGCAGCGTCGGTCTTCATCTTCATGTCGGCGAGCATGAACGCGACCGCCTGGTGCTGGATGATCGGCTTGCCGAACTGCTGCCGCTGCTTGGCGTATTCGACGGCGGCGTCGAATGCGCCCTGGGCGATGCCGAGCGCCTGGGCGGCTACTCCGGGGCGTGAGAAGTCGAGCGTCCGCATCGCGATCGCGAATCCCTCACCTTCCTCGCCGACCCGATTGGCGACCGGGATCCGGGCGTCGTCGAAGCTCAGCTCGCCGGTGGGCGAGCCCTTCAGGCCCATCTTGTCCTCGTAACCGACGACCTCGAATCCTGCGGTGTCGGCGGGGACGATGAAGCACGTCACTCCGCGGGCGCCGGCCTCCGCGTCGGTTTTCGCGAGCACCGTGTACACGGTCGCCACGCCGGCGTTGGAGATGAACCGCTTGCTCCCGTTGAGCACGTACTCGTCGCCGTCGCGGACGGCGCGCGTCCGCATGCTGGCCGGGTCGGAACCGGCTTCCGCTTCGGTGAGGGCGTAGGCGGCCTGGGCCTCGCCGGTGATGACCTTCGGGAACCACTGGTCCTTCTGATCGTCGGTGCCGGCGAGCAAGATGGGGAGCGTCCCCAGCTTGCTGAGGATCGGGATCATCGAAGTGGACGCGCAGATCCGAGCGACCTCCTCGACGAGGATGGCTTGGGAGATGGCGTCGGCCCCGGCCCCTCCGTGCTCTTCGGGGAAGAGCACGGAGAGCAGGTCGGCCTTGACGAACTCCGCGTGCAGGTCGTGCGGGTACTCACCCGTGGCGTCGATCTCGGCGGCGCGGGGCGCCACCTTGTCCATCACGAACTCGCGCACGACCTTCCGAAACTCGATGTGCTCCGGTAGGAGCTGGTAGGGCTGTGCCTCCAAGCGGCTAGGCCTCCTCGGAGACCATGCGCACGACGGCGAACACGATCGCGCCGAGGAGCAAGAGAACGATGAGCTTCTTGAGCATGGCTTGCCTCTTTCTCGATTGCACGGGGCTTGCCGGGGTGATTGTACCGCCGATCGGGCCCGCGGCAGCCCGGGCATGTGGCACACTTGAACTATGCAGCCGACCGCGGCCCGCGCCGATCTCGCCGCCTGGCGGGCCGGCCGCAGCGCCAACTGGCACGACGAGCGCCACCTGCGGGCTCTCAACCGCAGACACCTCGGCGACGGCGCCCGTCTCGCAGCACTGGAGCAGCGCGGCGACGCCTTCGGATCGGCGGTGGCGGGAATCGCCGAGCTGGTCGAGCGCAGCGAGACGCACCCGCCCGAGCTCGAGGCGTGGGACGGCATCGGCGAGCGGATCGACACCGTCCGCTTCGACGAGGCCTACCACGCGACCGGGCGAGTCGTGTGGGCGAGCGGGGTCGTGGCCGACACCGGGACGCCCGGCCGCTCCTACGAACAGGCCACCCTGCTGTACCTGCTGGGCCACGAGGGGGAGATGGGCCACGGGTGCCCCGTCACCTGCACCGTGGGCCTGGCGCGGGCCCTGCGGCGCCGGGCCACCCCCGAGATCACGGCGCGTTTCCTGCCGCCGCTGCTCGACCCGGACTACGACCGGGCCGACCGGGGCGCCCAGTTCCTCACGGAGGTCCAGGGCGGCAGCGACGTCGGCGCCAACGCAGTGCGCGCCGAGCCGGCCGGCGATGGAACGTGGCGCATCACCGGCGAGAAGTGGTTCTGCTCGGTGGCCGACGCGGACCAGTTCCTCGTGACCGCCCGCCCCGAAGGCGCTCCGGAGGGCACCGCCGGGCTCGGCTGCTTCGTCGTGCCCCGCTTCGTGGACGGCGCTCCCAACGGCTTCCGCATCCGCAGGCTCAAGGACAAGCTCGGCACCATCGCGATGGCGTCCGGGGAGATCGACTTCGAAGGCGCCGTCGCTTTCCCCATCGGCCCCGTCGACGAGGGCTTCAAGACGGCCGTGTCGGCGATGCTCAACTCCAGCCGCTGGCTCAACGCGGTCGGCAACTGCGCGATGATGGCGCGGGCGTACGCCGAGGCCGCCGGTTATTCCCGCCACCGCCAGGCCTTCGGGCGCCGTATCGGCGACTTCCCTGCGGTCCGGGAGTCGCTCGCTGCGCTGAAGCTCGACTGGCTGGCGTGCCTGCACTCCACGTGGCTGCTCACGGGCCTCGACGAGGCCGTCGACCGCGGCGACGCCGGCGACGAGGACGTCGCCCTCCACCGTTTCCTCGTCAACGCCAACAAGTACCTGGTGTCCACGCGGGGAACGCTCGCCGTCCACCGCGCGCTGGAGCTGCTGGGCGGCAACGGGGCCATCGAGTCGTTCAGCGTGCTGCCCCGGCTGTTGCGCGACTCGGTCGTCTACGAGCAGTGGGAAGGCACCCACAACGTGCTGGTCGCCCAGGTGCTCAGGGACATGGGTCGCCTCGGCCTGGCCGGTGTCGTGTTCGACCGCCTCGGCCGGATGTGCAAGGGAATCCGCCATCCGGAGCTCGAACCGGCCGCCACCGTCGCCTCCGGGGCCCTCGAGGAGCTGGCCGCGTCGGTGCAGCGGGCGGTGGAGGACCCCGACCACGGCGCCGCCCACTTCCGAGGCACGCTGGGGAGGCTGATGCGGGCACTGCAGGCGGCGGCGCTGCTGGAGGCAGCCGACGGCGAGCCTGATCCGACGCTGGCCGCGGAGCTGCGGGCGGTGGCCGACCTGTTCGCGCATCTCGAACTCGAGAGCGGGTACCGGCCGGAGGCCGACCCCGGGTTCATGCGGCGGGTCGACCTGGCCCTGGGGCCGGACCTGCCCTAACGCTCGCCGTCGCGGCGATCGGAGTCGCCGCCCAGCTCGTCCAGGAGGGCGTGGGCGACGAACCGCACCGGCGCCGTGCCGATGGTGAGCAGCCCGCCGACGCCCCGTCCCACCACCCGGGGCAGGCGGTGGAGGCGGGGCCCACCGATGAAGCCCCGCCATGCGAAGTAGAGCCACAGGCCGACGACGGTCACCCCCATCACCCCGAGCAGGGCGAAGTAACCCCAGCGCCATCCCAGCTCCGGAATGTTCGCGAAGTTCATCCCGTAGATGCCCGCCATCACCGACAGCGGCAGCAGGATCGCCGAGAACACGGTGAGCACCTTCATCACCTCGTTCATGTTCTCGGCGACGGTCGAGCGGTAGGTGTCGAGCACGGTCGCCAGGAGGGCCCGGCTGCTGTCGAGGGACTCGACGATTCGGAACATCAAGTCGTCCACGTTCTCCAGCCGGAGCCGGGCCCGATGCGTGATGTTGGTCACGCCCTCCCGGGTGAGGGCGTTGAGCACTGCTCGCTGCGGCCCGGTGATGCGCCGCAGGACGATCGCGTCGCGTCTCAGGGCCTGCAGCTCGCCGACGACGCGCGGGTCGCCGGCGACCGCCCGGTCTTCGAGGTCCTCGAGGTGCACCTCGAGCGCGTCGATGAGGGGAAGGACGCGCCGGGCCGCCGCCTCAGCGATACGCGCCAGCATCCGGTCGGGGCCTCCTTCGGAGAGCGCAGGCGTCTGCTGGGCCTCTTCCCACAGCCAGTCGACGGCGGCGATGTCCTCCCGATGGGCGGTGACGAGATAGTCGGCGCCTACGAACAGGTCGAGCTCGCGGGCCGTGATCCGGTGGGCCACCGACGCCACCGAGTGCAAGACCACGAACAGGTACTCCTCGTACTCGTCGAGTTTGGGGAACTCGCTCGGCTCGAGCACGTCCTCGAGGGCGATGTGGTCGAACCCGAAGTCCGCGGCGAGGTTGGCCAATTCGGCGGCGTCGACCTCGCCGACGTCGAGCCAGATCCAGCCCTCGTCGGCGCGGGCCTCGGCGAGCCGGCCCGGGTCGCGGGCGACGGGCAGTTGGGCACCTGGGACCATGTGGAGCAACCGGCGCATCGCGCCGATTATCGGGCGGGTGAGGGCGCGACTCGGGGATTTCGGAGGCGGGCGCCCATTACGCTTGGCGCCGATTCCGCCCGAGTGAGCCCGACGATCATGAGCCTGCGCCGCTTCGCCACATACGCTTGGAGCATGCTGGCCTTCAACGTCGCCGTCATCCTGTCGGGGGCAGTGATGCGGGCCAAGGACTCCGGCGCGGGCTGCGGCGCCGCCGTCGTGTGCTCGTCCGAGGTGCTGGCGGCGCCGGCGGCGGTCCCCGTGGCCGTGGCAAGGAGCCCGGCGTGAGCGTTCCGCAGATGCGCCTCACGGACCCGCGGGCCGTCACCGGCACCTTCGGCGAGAAGGTGCGGGCCTACATCGGCCTCACCAAACCCCGCATCGTCGAGCTGCTGCTCATCACCACGGTGCCGGCGATGGTGCTGGCGGCGGAGGGGTGGCCGGGCACGTGGCTGGTGGCGGCGACGCTGGTGGGCGGTGCCCTCTCGGCCGGCGGCGCCAACGCGATCAACAACGTGGCCGATCGCGACATCGACGCCCGCATGCGGCGCACGTCCCGCCGTCCGCTGCCGGCCCACCGGGTCGGGCCGGGAGCCGCGCTGACGTTCGGGACGGTCCTGGGTCTGGCCGGGTTCACATGGCTGTGGGCCTTCACGAACCTGACGGCGGCCGCCCTGGCCACCGGGGCGCTGCTGTTCTACGTGTTCGTCTACACCCTCTACCTCAAGCGGACGACGGCCCACAACATCGTCATCGGAGGCGCCGCCGGCGCGGTGCCGGTTCTGGTCGGCTGGGCGGCCGTGTCCGGGGACCTGGCGCTCCCGGCGTGGATCATGTTCGGCATCGTCTTCTTCTGGACGCCGCCCCACTTCTGGGCGCTGTCGCTCCGCTACCTGGAGGACTACGAGCGCGCCGGGGTGCCGATGCTCCCGGTGGTGGTCGGGGAACGGGAGACGGCCCGGCGGATCGTGCTGTACAGCGCGCTGCTCGTGGGAGTCACGCTGCTGCTCTACCCGGCCGCGCAGATGGGCCGCTGGTACCTGGCGGCGGCGCTGGTGCTCGGCGCCGGGCTGGTGGGCGCCTCCCTGCGGCTGCTGCGCCGTCCCGACACCGCGATGTCGCTGTTCCGGTTCAGCAACCTGTACCTGACGCTGCTGTTCGCGGCGATCGCCGTGGACGTGCTCGTGCGGTAGCCGGTGCCCGGGGCGCAAGGCGCCCATCCCGGTAGGCTGGCCGGGTGCTCGCAGCCATCAGCTACAAGCCCATCCCCATCTTCGAGCTGGGCCCGATCGCCTTGTCGCTGCACGGCCTCTTCGCAGGGGTTGGCTTCGTCGTGGGCTCGTGGCTGATCATCCGCTTCTCGCGCCGTCGCGGGATCGACGGCGAGGCCGTGGTGTCGGTCATGACATGGGCGCTGGTGGCCGCCATCCTCGGAACCCGGTTCTTCACCGTGCCCGCCCACCTCGGCGACCCCGGCTACGGCCTCGACGACATCTTCGCCATCGCCGGCGACTACTCGATCCTCGGCGGCTACGCCGGCGGGATCATCGGCGGCGTGCTCCGCATGCGCATGCTGCGCCTGCCGGTGTTGCCGATCCTCGATGCCGGCGGCGTCGGCATGGCCATCGGCGGCGTGATCGGCCGGATCGGCGACCTGGCGATCGTGGAGCACCTCGGCAGCCCCACCTCGCTCTTCCTCGGCTACGCGGTCAAGCCCGGCTACGACCTCGCCCCGCAACACAACGTGCTGGAGTGCAGTGCCGAGCTGGCCACCGACGGCGTCTGCGGCACCTACCACCACAGCGCGCTCTACGACATGCTCGGCCTGGCCCTGCTGTTCGGCGTGCTCTGGTGGCTCTACCACCGATGGCAGGGCGCCCGGTACGGGCAGATCTTCGCCCTGTTCGTCGCCTGGTACGGGTTCCAGAGGTTCCTCGTCGACTTCGCCCGCCTGGAGGCCGCCAAGGCGGGGACGGTGGCCGATTCGGTGATGGGCCCGTTCACCGGCAGCCAGTGGGGCGCGTTGGCTGCCGGCATCTTCGGCCTGGCGTTGTTCTGGTGGTTCGGGAGGCGCTCCAAGGTGGTGTCGCCGGAGCACGACGCCGAGTACCTGGAGCCCACGGCGGAGAGCCCGGCGGCATAATCACCTCGTGGCCTACCCGCAGGACACGGCGCCGATCCGCCCCGACGAGCGTTTCGACGAGGGACGCGTCGCCGACCACCTGCGGGCCGCCATTCCCGAACTGGCCGGAGCCGAGATCACGTTTGCGCAGTTCCCGGGCGGCAAGGCCAACCTCACCTACCTGGCCAGGGCCGGCGCCACCGAGCTGGTGCTGCGGCGGCCTCCGCACGGTCCGGTGGCGCCCGGCAGCCACGACATGGCCAGGGAGCACAAGGTCCTCTCGGTCCTGTGGCGCTTCTACCAGCGAGCGCCCCGCGCCTACCACTTCTGCGAAGACGAGGCCGTGATGGGCAAGCCGTTCTTCGTGATGGAGCGACGCCATGGCGTCGTCGTGCGGGACGACTGGCCACCGGGGTTCCCCGACGATGACGTCGTCAAGCGGCGGCTGGCCCTCGACCTGGTCGACGCCCTCGCCGAGCTGCACATGGTCGACTACGA
>CAYGCW010000054.1:0-9878 GCA_964348465.1 uncultured Acidimicrobiia bacterium
GTGTTGGTCCACCGGAAGTAGAACGTGGTGTTCGAAGGCCTGAACACCGCCGGGGTCTCCACGCCGTCGATGGTGCCCCAGTCACCAGCGACGAACCGGTCGCCGGGGTCCCCGAAGTAGAACTCATCGTCGGCTACTCCGGTATCGAGGGTGTTGCGGTAGTAGAAGTAGCCGGTGGACTCGCGATGGAGGCCGACTTCGTCGATGCCGTCCCCGTCCCAGTCGCCCACCACTGGTTTGTCCCCGGGGTTGCCAAAGGTGAACGAGTACTCGGCCTTGCCCAGGCCGCCTTCGTTCTCGCCGAGTTCGTTGATGATGTAGAACCGCTGCTCGGACGGCCGGTAGATCGACAGGGTGTCGCACCCGTCGCCGTCGAAGTCCCCAGCAAGGGGGATGTCCTCGGGGTTGCCGAAGTAGAAGCGGATGTCGGCGATCCCGGCCGTATTGGAGTTGCGCAAGTAGGCGAATGCGTCCGAGGTCCGGAACAAACCAGGGGTGGCTTCCCCGTCGCAGTCCCAGTCACCGAGGAACGGTATGTCTCCTGGGTCGCCGTAGTAGAAGCTGGTCACCGCTCCACTGCTGCCGTCCCGCAGGTACCACTTGCCTTGGGCGGGGTCCACCAAGCCCACCGAGGCCGGCGTGGGCGTGATCCGGATGGTCACCGTGGCCGGGTTGGATTGGGCTCGGCCGTCGCGGGCCCGGTAGGTGAACGAATCGGTGGTGGTGTTCGACCGGTCGTGGACATACGTGAACGAGCCGTCGAGATCCAGGCTCACCGCGCCGTGGGAGGGTTCGCTGGCCACGGCTGCCGTCAGAGGGTCTCCCTCGGCGTCGGTGTCGTTGTCCAGCACGCCGCCCACATCGAGTGTGCCGCCCTGATCAACCATGTACGGTCCGTCGTCGACTGCCACCGGGGGGTCGTTCACGGGAGTGATCGCGATCGACACGGTCGCTTCGTTGGACGGCGTCACCCCGTCGGTGGCGAAGTAGGTGAACGCGTCGGTGGTGGTTTCGGAGCCGTCGTGGACATAGCTGAACGACCCATCCGGCTCGAGCGTCAGTGTGCCGTGGGCCGGGTCGGTCCCCGGGACTGCGGTCAAAGGGTCGGCTTCGGCGTCGGTGTCGTTGCCCAGCAGACCATCTCCTGTGAGCGTGCCGCCCTCACGAACCGCAAAGGGCCCGTCGTCGATGGCGACCGGGACGTCGTTGAGCGTCACGACATGGACCACCTGGTCGACCACGTCGCCGTCGCCGTTCAGGTCGGTCCGTCCCTGCGCTGCCTCGCTGACCGTGGAGTGGAACCCGAACTGGGTAGCGGTGCCGAACGCCGCTGTGGCCCGGCCCAGATTCGTCACCGTTCGGGCACTGCTGCCCCACACGTGGTAGACGCGGTCGACCTTGTCCCCGTCCCCATTGAGGTCGGTGCCACCGGCGCCCTGGGCCCGCTCGTCCACGGTGAAGCTGAAGCCGAACGCTGCGGCGCGGCCGACGCCGCCGGCCAAGCCGAGGTTGGTGGTAGTTGCGGTGGCGGCGTCCCAAACGTGGAGCACCCGATCGAGCTGGTCCCCGTCGCCGTTGAGGTCGGTCCCCGCCGGCCCCTGGGCGCTCTCGTCGACCTCGAAGCCAAAGCCGAACGGCGCCGCCACCCCGGCTCTTCCCGCCAGGCGCAGGTTGGAGATGAGGCCGGTATCGGCCTTCCACACATGAACCACGCGGTCCGCCACGTCCCCGTCGCCGTTGAGGTCCGTGCCACCCGCGCCCTGGCCACCCTCATCTACCACGAGCTGGAAGCCGAAACCGGCGGCCGGTCCGGAGAAACCCGCCAGGTTCAAGTTGGCCGCGGTCGCAGAAGCGGCGCTCCACACATGCACGACGAAGTCGGTGCGGTCGCCGTCGCCGTTGAAGTCGGTGCCACCCACCCCCTGGGCGGCTTCGTCCACGCTGAAGCCGAATCCGAACTCGGCGGCGCGGGAGGGAATCCCGGCCAGCCCCAGGTTGGTCGTGCCGGAGACAACGGTCCACACATGGACGACGAAGTCGGTGCGGTCCCCATCGCCGTTGAGGTCGCTTCCGCCCGCCCCCTGGGCGGCTTCGTCCACCCTGAAGCCGAAACCGAAGCCGCCACCCGGACCGCGGCTGCCGGCAAGCCCGAGATTGGTGATCGTGCCGGACGATGCGTGCAGAACGTGGAGCACCGAGTCGCTGTGGTCGCCGTCGCCGTTGAGGTCGCTGCCACCTTGGGCGGATTCGTCGACCGCGAACATGAAGCCGACCCCAGGACCGGCGGAGGAGCCGGCTCCCCCGGCCAGAGCCAAGTTGGTGATCGTGCCGGCAGCCGCCTCCCACATGTGAAGGACGAGGTCGCTGCGGTCGCCGTCGCCGTTCAGATCGGTACCTCCCGGCCCCTGGGCGGCTTCGTCCACGGCGAACACGAAACCGTCGTCGGCTGCGGCTTCGACGTTGCCGGCCAGCCCAAGATTGCTGCCCCCGCCGGACATCTTGCGCCACACGTGGACCACTCTGTCCTCCGAGTCGCCGTCGCCGTTGAGGTCGGTGCCGCCTACCCCCTGCGCGGCCTCCGTCACGGTGAACGCGAAGCCAAAAGCGGCAGCTTGCCCAGGTTCACCAGCGAGGCCGAGGTTGGTGGTGATGATCGTCGTGGCCCCGGTGACGGGGGCCGCGCCCCAAGCCACCATCAGGACTGCGACGACGAGGCTCACCGAGCACCAGCCGACGATGGAGCGAAGAACGGCCCTCACGATCGCCCTCCGACTGCAGCCTTGTGCCAGACGGGCCATGCGGCGCTCGCACGCGAGGCTCGCAAACCACCTCCATCATGACTTGGCGACTTCCGGTGAGCTAGGGCCAGAAGTCCGGCACCGGAGCAAGCCGTCTCCGTCGAGGACTTCGGTGGACGTAGCGGGAGGATGTGCCTCGAACCCGTTCGCGGCGGGCGGATCAGCTGCGCTGCCCGAACGGTGCAAGAGATCTGGCCCAGTCCGGGCCGGTACCGGACCAGCTCCCGGAGCCAGCGCACCGACCAGCCGGCGCCCGGTCGCTGAGCGCCCGGCCGATGGATAGCCGGTGCCGTTTCCGACTGCGCTCGCCGGGTACGTGACGAGAATGCAGACGACGATGGCGACTGACCACCATCCCGAAGGCCCGGCGGCTGCGACTGCGCCTATCGACCATCGTGGTCACGGCGGTCACGACAAGCACGAGGGCCACAGCGTCGCAATGTTCCGTGACCGGTTCTGGCTGTCGCTGGCGTTGACGGTGCCGGTGATCTTCTTCAGTGAGCAGGTCCAGGAGTGGTTCGGCTACACCGCACCAACGTTCCCGGGATCCGACTGGATCGCCCCGGTGCTCGGCACCGCGATCTTCGTCTACGGCGGCAAACCGTTCCTCGTCGGCGCGGTTCGGGAGTCTCGCGACCGCCAGCCGGGGATGATGCTGCTGATCGGGATGGCGATCTCGGTGGCGTTCCTCGCCTCGCTGGCCACGACGTTCGGCTGGTTCGACCTGGAGTTCTGGTGGGAGCTGGCGGCGTTGGTGACGATCATGCTGCTGGGCCATTGGATGGAGATGCGGGCCATCGGCCAGGCCCGGGGCGCGCTGGCGGCGCTGGCCGAGCTGCTGCCCGACGAGGCGGAACGCGTGACGGACGCGGGCCTGGAGATCGTGCCTGTCACGGCGCTCGCCGTGGGCGATACCGTGCTGGTCAGGCCTGGCGGCCGGGTGCCGGCCGATGGGGAGATCGTGGACGGCCGAGTCGAGATCGACGAGTCGATGGTGACCGGCGAGTCGAAGCCGGTGGGCAGGTCGGCCGGCGACCAGGTGGTCGCGGGGACGGTGGCCACCGACAGCTCGATCCGGGTGCGCGTCGACGCCATCGGCGACGACACCGCGTTGGCAGGGATTCAGCGCCTCGTCGCCGCGGCGCAGCAGTCGCGCTCTCGCGCCCAGGTGCTGGCCGACCGGGCCGCCGCCCTGCTGTTCTACGTAGCGGTCGCCGCAGCGGCGGTCACCATGGTCACCTGGCTGTTGGTGGGCGACGCCGACCAAGCCGTGGTGCGCACGGTGGCGGTGCTGGTGATCGCCTGCCCGCACGCCCTGGGCCTGGCGATCCCGCTGGTCGTCGCGATCTCCACGGGGATGTCTGCCCGCAACGGGATCCTGGTGAAAGACCGGCTGGCGCTGGAAGCGATGCGGAACATCGACGTGGTGCTGTTCGACAAGACCGGCACGCTGACCAAGGGCAGCCACAAGGTCGCCGGGGTCGTGGCCGCCGGCGACGAGGAGCGCGTGCTGCGGCTGGCCGCAGCAGCCGAGCTGGAGTCCGAGCATCCGCTGGCGCGGGCGATCGTCGCCGCGGCGCAGGAGCACGGCCCCGTCCCACCGGCATCCGACTTCCGCGCCATGAGTGGCCGGGGAGTCGAAGCCACGGTCGAAGGCCGGTCCGTGGCGGTCGGCGGGCCCGCGCTGCTCTCCGAGCGAGGCCTGGCCGTGCCTAAGAAGGTCGCAGCCGCAGCCGAGCAGTGGAAGCAGCGGGGCGGCGCGGTGCTGTACGTGATCGTCGACGGCGAGATCGAGGGGGCGGTGACGATGGAAGACGAGATCCGGCCCGAGTCGCAGGAGGCGGTCGAGCAGCTCCACGAGCTGGGTGTCGAGGTGGCGCTGATCACCGGCGACGCCCGCCAGGTGGCCGAGACCGTAGGCGCCGAGCTGGGCATCGACCGGGTGCTCGCCGAGGTGCTGCCCGAAGACAAGCACTCCGAGGTCGCCGCGCTGCAGCGGCAGGGCCTGCGAGTGGCCATGGTCGGTGACGGGGTCAACGACGCCCCGGCCCTCGCCCAGGCCGACGTCGGCATCGCCATCGGCGCCGGCACCGACGTGGCCATCGAATCGGCCGGGATCGTGCTCGCCTCCGACGACCCCCGCGGCGTGGTGGGCATCCGGCGGCTGTCGCAGGCCGGCTACCGCAAGATGCTGCAGAACCTCGCCTGGGCGGCCGGCTACAACGTGGCGGCGCTTCCGCTGGCGGCGGGCGCGCTGGCGTGGGCGGGCATCGTGCTGGGTCCGGCCGTCGCCGCGGTGCTGATGAGCGCCTCCACCGTGATCGTGGCCCTCAACGCCCAGCTGCTGCGCCGCATCGACCTGCGGCCGGGCGCCTGAGCCGACCGCAGGTCAGTCCCGGTCGCCCGGCGCTCCGTGCACGTGGGGGCCGGCGGGTCGCCACCACCGTCCGGGACGTCGCTCCGATGGTCCGGCAGCGGTTCGGGTCGGTGCAATCGGCGGGATCGAGCCGGCGGGTTGGCTCCGTGAGCTGGGCGAGCCGGCACCGCGTCCTTTGGCAGCTCAGCGACGAGCTGCCGGCCGCTGCTTGTGAGAAACCGCGCCAGAATCGGCGTGGATGCACATCGCACTCACGGTCCTCGTCGTCGCTGGAGTCATGCTTCGACCACACCTGGCACCGTGCCGACCGGCTGCTCGTGGGGATCGTCGTCGCTGGATCGGACTTCCCGTCGCGCTTGCGCTGGCCATGGCCTTGGCGGCGTGCGGTGGCGAGAGCGAGCCCGGATCGGGACCGGGCGACGCCGGGCGCGGGGCTGAGATCTACGCCGCCTCGTGCCTCGCCTGCCACGGGCCAGACGCGGGCGGCAGCCCGACCGGCCCGCCGCTCGTCCACGACGTGTACCGGCCCGGTCACCACGCCGACGGAGCGTTCCTGGTCGCGGTGCGGGGCGGGGTACCGCAGCATCACTGGGACTTCGGGCCGATGCCGGCGGTACCCGGTCTCAGCAACCAGGACGTCGCCGACGTCACCGCCTACGTGCGCGGGCTGCAGCGCGCCGCCGGAATCGAATGAGTGCCGTCGGCGGCGCCGATTGTGGGAGGGCGCCGCGACCGGACAACGGCGAGGCTTGATCAGGCCAGCTGGAGGAACATCTTCTCCAGCTTCTCCGCGGAGTAGCCGGCGTCGGCGGCCACGTCCGGATCGGAAGCGCACTGGGCCAGCGTCGCGGCGAAGAACTGGTACCCGGCCTGCTCGAGCGCCCGCGTGGCGGCAGCGAACTGGGTGACCACGTCACCGCACTCACGGCCGTCGTCGAGCATGCCTTCGATGCCCCTCAGCTGACCCTCGATCCGCCGGAGGCGGGCCTTGATCTGGTGGGCCTTCTCTTCGGGAATGCGGACGCTCATGCGGCCGCCTCAACAGCGGCGATCACGAGCTCCAAGCGGGCCAGCGCCTCCGGGGCGCCGTCGTCGGTCATTGCGTTCCCTCCTTGCGCGCCTGGATACTATACCCTAGGGGGTATAGTATCATGTCCTTCCCACCGGGAGCGTGTGACAGATGCCATTCCGTCGGAACTCGGTCGACGTCCGCGAAGCGCTACGACGCGCCGCGGACGGCGCTGTGCTCGTCGACGTCCGTCGCAAGGACGAGGTTCGCACCGGGATGGCGGCCGGGGCCGTACACATACCGCATGAGCGCCTGGCGGCATCGCTTCGCAGGCTCGATGGCTCACAGGTGTTGGTCATCTGCCGCTCGGGCAACCGTTCCGCCCGGGCGGCGGCGCTGCTCCGTCGCAACGGCATCGACGCGCTCAACGTTCGTGGCGGCATGCTGGCGTGGCAGCGCCGGCAGCTCCCAATGACATCCCCCCAGAATCGCAGGAGGAGATGATGAATCGACCTGTCCGCCTGCTCGCGTCTGCGCTGCTGACCGTGACCCTCGTTACGGGCGCTTGCGGCGGCTCGTCCATCGCACCGCTCGACACCGTCGGCCCGGTGGCAGCCGCCGAGGTCATCGCCGAGCCGGGCACGGT
This sequence comes from uncultured Acidimicrobiia bacterium, assembly GCA_964348465.1. Taxonomy (GTDB): domain Bacteria; phylum Actinomycetota; class Acidimicrobiia; order Spongiisociales; family JAOTWH01; genus CAYGCW01. The sequence continues at coordinate 6,831 of CAYGCW010000054.1, forward strand.
CCTCCTCGACATCCGCACCCCGCAGGAGGTGGCCGAGGGCCACATCGCCGGAGCCGCGAACATCGACTTCTACGAAGCCGACTTCCGCGATCGTATCGCTGCCCTCGACCGCAACGCCAGCTATGTCGTCTACTGCAGATCCGGCAATCGATCCGGCCAGGCCATGGGCCTGTTCGACGAGCTTGGCTTCACCGACGTCACCGAGATCGACGGGGGCATTGTCGCCTGGTATCAGGCCGGGCTGCCGATCGAGTAAGGGCGCGCCCGACCATCGAACGGTCGGCTCGCCTCGGCGCTGATGCGGCGCCGACCCGGAGGGACGCAGCTCAGGACTTGCGCCGGGACGTGGCTCGGACGGATCCTGACACCCGCCCCATGCGCGTCGCATCCGTCCGGCTTCTGCCGGTCGGACTCCTGGGTTCAGCTGGCGAGGGCGTCGCAGACGAACCCGACGAAGTCGACATCTCCTTCGACGATGGGGTGCTGTCCGGCGGTGTCGATGAGCAGCTCGAACTCGTCGAGCACGTCCCCGGTGCCCGGGTCCACCACCATCTGGATCTCCCAGTCGATCCATCCGGCGTCGACCACGGGCGGACTACCGGCGGCGTTGAGCTTCGCCGGCATCCCTGTTTGGCGGTGCGGCAGGCTGATCGTCACCGTGCCGTCAGCGTTCTCAACGACTTCTTCCGGCTGGAAGTGGATGGAGGTGGCCGAGCGGAGGTCGACCGTCCCGGTCGCCGAAGCCCACACCACCGCGTCGTTGAAGTGCACCTTGAACGACCCGTCGGCGAACGAGGTCACGTGTCCTTTCGATGACACGGCCTCGGTCACCACCGTTCCGCACGCCGCCGTGAAGAACGGGTCCTCCACCGGACCGAACGCCACGGTGAACCGCTCGTGGTCCACCGGACCGTTGGCGATGGCCATCGGAGCCGCTCCCACCACCATCAATGCCCAGGCCGCCCACATGGCTGCCATTCGCAAACGTCGCATGCTTCCTCCTCTGGACGCTGTCCGTGTCTGGGAGTTGTCCGGGACGACCGGGAGGCTGACATCCGGTTTGGGCGGGATCCGCGCCGGCCGAGCGGCAGCACCGGCGGCGTGTCAGCATGGACTCCCAAGTGGACAATCCCCAGGAGACGACGATCCGGGACCCGGCCCAGTGAGTCCTTCCGAAGCTACGTTCGTGAGACTGTACGACGAGCACTATGACGAAGTGCACGCCTTCTGTGTGCGCCGGGTGGGCAGGGACGACGCCGACGATGCGGCCGCCGATGTGTTCGCGGCAGCGTGGCGGCGCATCGCCGACGTGGATCCGGCTACCGCCCGCGGCTGGTTGTTCGGGGTAGCCCGCAGGGTCGTGCTCAACCAATGGCGCTCCGCCTCCCGACGGCGGCGGCTCCGGAGTCGGATCAAGGGGCTCGGGTCCGGGCCGGCGACCCCACCGGAGACCATCGTCGTGCGCCGTGCCGAAGACGAGGCCGTGGTGGACACGCTGAGTCAGCTGCGGGAAACCGACCAGGAGATTCTGCGGCTGGCGGCCTGGGAGGAACTCACCGGACCAGAGATCGCCGTGGCGCTCGGCATCTCCCTCTCCGCTGCTCAGCAGCGGCTGCACCGCGCCAAGCGACGCCTGGCCCAAAGGCTCGCGCCCGAACCCGAACCCCAAGAGAGGGCCCCCGGCGAGGAGGCGGGAGCATGAACGACCACGAGCGCAGCTTCGAGCGCCTCCGCCGCGCCAATCCGGCGCCGACCACGCCGGTCGAAGTCAAGCCGACGGCCCGTGAGATGCTCGCCGCCGTGAAAGCGGCCGCTCCACCCCAGGCACCATTCCGGGAGCCGGCACGATCGCGGCGGCGCGGTCTGCTCGTTGCTGCGGCTGCTTTCGCCCTCATCCTGTTGATCACGATCCCGGTGCTGTTGCTGGTGAATCGCGCCGACCCCGAACCCCCGGTCATCACCGAACCCGCGCCGACGCCAACCACCGCAATCCCCACCACGGTGCCTCCCACCACCGTGCCCTCCACCACGGTCCCGCAAACCACGGTGCTCCCCACCACGGTGCCACCCACCACGGTGCCGCAGCCAGATGAGATCGACGCCGCCACCCAAGGACTCGTCGACAGCTTCACCGACAGCTACAACGCCGGCGACGTCGAGTCCTTCATGGCGCTGCTCCATCCCGACTTCGAGCGGACCATCAGGGTCGACCGTGACGAGCGACGATCAGCCCGCGACACCGTGCAGATCCACTACGAGGCAGACGCAGTGCTCAACACCGAGATCACCCTCGACTGCCGACCGGGCCAGGACTTCGTAGTATGCGACGTGCAACGCGTCGACGACCTGCACCGGGTCCTCGGTGCAGCCGGCACCGGCGATCGAATCTGGACCTTCCGGTTCGAAGACGGCCTGGTTCGGGTCTGGAACGAACAACGCTTCCTCTTGGACGACCCTTACGAATCCGAGATCGTGACCCCCTTCAGCGACTGGGTCACCAACAACCACCCAGAGGTCGGCAACCTGTACACATTCAACAACTGGGTCGCCAGGCCCGGCATCGCCGATACGATCGCGCCGCTCGTCGACGAGTGGGCAGCCAGCCTCGGCGTCACCCTCCAAGACTGATTCACGCCCGTGTTCGTGCTGGACTAGTACGTGCTGGTCAACTAGGAGCGGACCGTGGCCACACCAAGAGACGAGAGCGCAGACCGCCTCTTCGCTGCCGACGGGACGGTCCGTGTCGCGCTCAGCCGCGCCGGACGGCTCGGATCCACCCACGCCGATTGCCGGGGCTGACGTCTCCGGTCCCGGGCATGGTGATCGGCGCGTGCTGCCGGTTTGCGCCCGGCTCGGCACCTCCAGCGAGCCGAGTCCTGCCGTCACGATCGGCGGGATGGAGTTCCGGCCACGGCAGAGAGCGCCTGGGGGACTCGGTGCCGCGCGATTTCGCAGCGGCAACGGCCCGCCGCCCCGACGCGAATGCCGGAGCGCCGCTCCCTGTTGGAGACGGCGGGGTTGGTGCACAACGTGGGCCTGCAGGCCGAC
>CAYGCW010000054.1:9888-11300 GCA_964348465.1 uncultured Acidimicrobiia bacterium
CCCGGCTCGGCACCTCCAGCAAGCCGAAGTCGATTCACGATCGGCGGGATGGTTGTGGAGTTTCGGCCACGGCAGAGAGCGCCTTGGGGGAAGGATCTCACATGACTCGGCGCTGCGCGAGTTCGCAGCGGTAAAGGCCCGCCGCCTCGACGCAAAAGCCGGAGCGCCGCTCCCTGTCGCCCACCGGCGCGCGAGCCGGGACCTGACCCAACCCCTGGAACCCGGCCGAGGGTGACAGCCATCGCCACCAGTGTCGTTCGTCACTGGGCGATGGCCACCTCACCCAGATCGAGGATCAGGTCCCGGATGGCGATCGCATTGGGCCCCAGCGTGTTGCTGAGGACCGCCACCATCAGGTCGTCATCCAGGTCGTACGCCAGCCAGGAGCTGAAGCTAGCCGTACCTCCCTCGTGGAAGATGGCCTTGGTTGCACCCGATTCTTCGAGATGGAGGCCCAGACCGTAGGGCACCGTGCTCCCGTCTCGCAGGGTGGCAGGTGAGCTCATGGCCTGAAAGGCCTCACTGCTCACCGCCGTGCCGCCGACCAGGTGCCGCTCCCAGCGGATCAGGTCGGTGGCGGAGCTGCAGATACCGGCTGCGCCGGAGAGGAAGGAGGCAGGAACCTCTGGCCCGGGTTGCGGGCCTTCCGGACCGATGATGTAGCCGACGGCGAGTCCCTGGAGCGTTGGTGAGCAGAACGCGGTTTGCGTCAATCCGAGGGGCTCGAAGAACGCCTCGTTCATGGCCGCCGCGAAGGTCTGCTCGGTCACCTGCTCTATGACTGCCGTCAACATCGCATAGCCCGTGTTGCTGTAGTTGAACTCCGTGTTGGGCGGGGCCACCAGCTCATCATCGAGCGCCAGGAACGCTTCGACCAGCTCTGCGGCGGCGTAGTCCCTCGTCCAGTCGAACGGGGTATCCGGGTCTTCGTTGAAGATCGCGAAGTGATCCGGCACGCCGCCGGTATGGCTGAGGAGCTGTTCCAGCGTCACGGGCCGCCAAACTGTCGGCAGCCAAGCCAGATACGTGCCGATCGGGTCATCGACGTTCAGCCGGTCCTCTTCGGCCAGCCTCATGATCTCCGCGGCGACAAACTGCTTGGATATGGAGCCGATCTGGTAGATGGTCGTTGCTGTTGCGGGCACACCCGAACCGAGGTCGGCGCTGCCGTAGCCCTTGACGTACAAGGGGCTCTCTGCGCACTGCACGGCGAGCGTCAGGCCGACCGCGTCCATGGCCGCCATCCCGCTTGCCACCACCGGGTCGAAGACCGCCGCCAGGTCCGCTGGTAGCGGGAACTCGACAAGCGTCGAGCCCGTCCGCCCGCAGAGCGGCCCTGCCACTCCGGAGGACGTCGCCGTCTGCGGAGTAGCTGCGGTGTCCGAAGATGTGGTGACCACCGCGTCACCGCA
>CAYGCW010000055.1:0-1388 GCA_964348465.1 uncultured Acidimicrobiia bacterium
TCGGGTGTGCTGGAGTCCGTTCACTTCCCGGACGGCTCACTCGTCGGGTACGTCGCAGATCGCGACGCGCGCGACTCGGTGCTGCGCACGGTCGACGGCGGTAGCACCTGGGTCCGGGAGGAGATTCCGAAACTCGGGCTGGAGCAGCGGCTCGTGAGTGTGTACTTCGTCGCTCCCGAGAAAGGCTGGGCGGTCGGCAGGCACGGGGCGATACTGATGCGGTCTGCGCTGGCCCCGGAGCTGCCGCCGGTCCCGGATCAGGCAATCAACGAGCTGGAGACACTCGGCTTCACGGTGACCGCCTCCGACCCGGACACCCCAGCTGGCTCACTCACGTTCAGCTTGTCCGGCACGCCGCCCGCCGGTGCTTCCATCACCGCCGGGGGTGTCTTCTCGTGGACCCCGACCGAGTCTCAGGGACCCGGGTCCTACCCGGTGACGGTGCGGGTGGTGGACGACGACGGGTTGTGGGACGAAGTGACCGTGACCATCACGGTCACCGAGGTCAACGTGACACCGACGCTCACCACCCCCGGAGATCAGCGGTCCGGGGAAGGCGACGCCATCTCGCTGTCCGTCGTGGGTTCCGACCCCGACCTCCCGGCCAACGCGCTCTCCTGGTCGGCAGCAGGCCTTCCCCCCGGGTTGACCATCGACGCAACGGGCACCATCTCGGGCGTGATCGATCCGTTGGCGGCCGCAGGCTCGCCCTACTCCGTGACCGTCACCCTGGCGGACGGTGGTGCGCCACCTCTCAGCGACGCCGCAACCTTCTCGTGGATCATCGTGGACACCAACCGGTCACCCGTTCTGGATCCGGTTGGGGATCAGTCGGGTGCCGAGGAGACGCTGATCACCTTCACGGCGACGGCGCGCGATCCGGACTCGGCGGTCGCAGGTCTCGTGTTCTCGCTGGTGGGCGCTCCGTCGGGGGCGTCGATGACTCCCGGGGGGGTGTTCTCGTGGACGCCGTCGGAGGCGCAGGGGCCGGGCGAGTACGCCTTCGATGTCGTGGTCACCGATGACGGAGTGCCCAGCCTGGCCGATTCGGAGACTATCACGGTGGCGGTGGATGAGGTGAATGTGGGTCCGGTGGCGGAGCCGGTGGCGGATGTGACGGTGGTGGAGGGGGTGGCGTGGGGGTTCACGGCGGTGGCGGTGGATCCGGATGTGCCGGTGAATGGGTTGACGTGGTCGTTGGGGGCGGGTCCGGAGGGGGCGGCGGTGTCGGCGGCGGGGGTGTTTTCGTGGACGCCGTCGGAGGCGCAGGGGCCGGGTTCGTATCTGGTGACGTTGGTGGTGTCGGATGGGGTGGCGTCCGATGAGGTGTCGTTCACGGTGGCGGTGGATGAGGTGAATGTGGGTCCGGTGGCGGAGCCGGTGGCGGA
>CAYGCW010000055.1:1488-11239 GCA_964348465.1 uncultured Acidimicrobiia bacterium
TCACGGTGGCGGTGGATGAGGTGAATGTGGGTCCGGTGGCGGAGCCGGTGGCGGATGTGACGGTGGCGGTCGTGCCCGCAGTTCCACCGCCTGCTGAGCCGCCGCCCGTGGAGCTACCGCCGCCCGTGGAGCCCCCACCGGTCGAACCGCCGCCCCCGATCGATCCGGACCCCGTCCCCGTCCCGCCGCCACCGCCCCCTCCCGAGCCCCCGCCCGACGTGGTGACCGCGTCGGAGGTGCCCGCTGGCGCCGCGGCCGCGGCGGCCCGCAAGGAGGACGTCGTCGTGGCGGCGAGTGGCTTCGAATCGGCGGCTGCGAAGAGCGACGGGAGCCGTATCGGCCGCACCTTCGTGATCATGGGAGGAGTCGCGTCGAAAGCCGTGCGGTCCATGGGAATGCCGTTTTTCCTGCTGATCGGGCTGGGTCTGCTGGTGGCGACTCTGGGCAATGTCGGCATCTTCCCCCTCATCGGGCGCAGTCGCCGGATGACGGGCACGGTCGTCGGCTTCGATGAGGAATCTGGCTATGGCTTCATACTCGCCGAAGAGCTGGGGTCCCAGGTGTTCGTGCACCGGCACACCCTGAGTCGCCGGTCCCCCCAGCTGGCGGCAGGACAGCGGGTGTCGTTTCGTGTGATCAACGGGAGCCACCGGGACTTCGCACTGGCGGTGAGGAAGGTCGACTCGTGATGGGTCGATCTGCCAGAACCCGACGCCTCATCCTGGTCATCGACGACGTGGTCACGGCCCGAGAGGTCATCGAGATCAGCCTGCGTGGCCTTCCCGCTGACCTCCACGTCGCCGGAGACGGGCGGGAAGGTCTCGAGCTCGCGAAGGAGCTTCTTCCGGATCTGATCGTGCTCGACCTGGCCCTGCCGGTGATCAGCGGCGACGCGGTCCTCGCACGCCTGCGGCAAGATCCGGCGACTGCCGCCATTCCCGTGATGGTGGTCACTGCGCACGGTCAATCGGGAATGGCGACGTTCGTGATGGAGCTGGGGGCAGACGCCTTCATCGAGAAGCCATTCCTACCCGCAGAGCTGCTTGCCGCCGCTGAGAAGCTCCTCGACCTGTCGGACCGGGCTCTTCCGGCGGCGCAGGGTGCGGCGCCAGGGCAGCCGGTCGACACCCGGGGCGGTTGAGCCGAGCACGGCCGACGCCCGTCGGCTCCACGAGGTCCTCGGCGTGGCGGACGAAGGCGAGGCCCGGGTCCAGCCCGGGCCTCGCTCAGTGCCGCCCCGAGGAGGGATCAGCTCGTCGAGTCGAACAGGGGTCCCTCGCCCATCGGGACGTCCTTCTTGTCGTGGGGAACGCCCACTTCCACGACACCTTCGCAGGCTCCGCCCACCCCGTCTTCGGCGGTGAACGCGATGTAGTAGACGCGTCCGTTGCCGGGTACGCGCTTGCTGCCGGACCGTTCCGCCCGCACCGATGCGGTATCGGTGCCGACGCCGTTGCCGTCCGGCGCAAAGGCACCGTCACCGGTCGTGTCCGTCGGCTCGTCCTGGAAGATCGAGTCCACCGTGATGGCGACCGGGTCTCCATCTGGGTCGGTCACGCCGAGCACCGACACGTCGTGGAACTTGTGGTTGGGAGGCCACAGCAGGTCCACGCTCGGGAAGGCGCCCGAGCAGTCCGGCGGGCTGTTGTGCAGCAGGGTCAGGTCGAACAGGACTGGCGTGGGGTCGAAGCCGTTGGCCCGGCTGAAGGTGACGATCACCTTCAGGTATTGCCCGGGTGGCGTTGCGGCGAGGTCGACCCCGTTCGTCACCGTCTCCGGCGCGCTGAACGGCCCGCCTGCGTTGCTGCTCGACGCCACGGTGACCGTGATCGAGCTGCCCGCCGGCTCGGCGGAGCTCCAGCTCACGTTCGTCCACGGCGCTCCCACCACGCCGCTGTCGTGCACGAACTCCCACGTCCCCGCGGTCGGCGGCGCGATCAGGGTGCTGCCGGTCATGTCGCTGTAGTTGTAGGGACCGGCGTCGAGGCCCATGTACTTGACGGCGTTGAGGTCCACCGTCAGGTCGACCAGGTTGGTCGCCGGATCGATCCGCGACGCGTCATTTGACCCCAGGTTGGTGGCCCACACCTTGCCGGCGGCGTCGACGGCAACCCCGGTCGGGTTGTTCCCGACGCCGATGGTGGCGAGCCAGTTCCCTGAGTTGTCGAGCCGGGACACGTCGCTGCCGAAGCTGTTGGCCACCCAGACGTTGTCGTCGGCCGGCGTCACCGCCACGCCGCGGTCGTTGGTGGCGCCGAACGTGGGCTTCGGGAAGCCCGCTTGGATCACGCCGGCGGGCGACACCTTGACGATGGAGTTGTTCACCCACATCGAGTTCCAGATGAACCCGGCCGTGTCGATGCCGAGGCCGTACGACTGGCTCACGTTGATGCAGGAGCCGGTGTTGGTGCCTGGGTCGTAGCGCAGCAGCGCGTTCTGGCCGATGCTGGCCGACCACAGGATGCCGTTGCCGTCGACGAGTCCGCCGTATCCGCCGCAGCCGAACGTGGTGGCGTCGAAGGAGGCGAGAACCGCTCCCGTGGCATCGTCCAGCTTGTGGAACCAGCGCTGCGCGAACGGGTAGCCGCCCACCCAGACGTCGTTGTTGGCATCCACGGAGACGTGCCGCACCTGTTCGGCATCTGGTACCCGCTGGTAGACGAGGATGCACTCGTCCAGGGCGTCCTGGACCTGAGCTACGTGCGCGGCCCCGTCGGTACTGCCCACGCCGTCCGTGACGTTGGGCCAAGCGAGGACGTTGCCGAGGCCCGTAGAGGTGTCGATCACACCGTTGTTGTTGCGATCGACGCATTGGCCGTTTTCCTCCAGGCCGATCTTCACCGTGGAGCCGTACCGGGTGAGACCGATGAAATCGGCCTCGGCACGATTGCCGGCCCAGACGTTGCCGTTTGCGTCCACGGTCGTGCGGGATGGATCGCGATGGCGCCCGTCGGGCGCGCTCAGATACTCGCCGAGGACCGCACCGGTCTGGGTGTCGATCTTCACGATGGTCCCGCGGTTCGATGCCGCCACCCAGATGAAGTTGAAGGGGGTCGGCACCGAGTTCATCTGCAACTGGTCGGCAACGTCGGTGAAGTTGACGTTGATCAAGCTCCCTTCGCTGAAGTGCGTGTCCAGTGTGTAGGTGGCCGGGTTGCCGGCCGGAGGCGTCGCCCCCACCCCGGAGATGCCGGGTACGAGCGCCAGCACCAGGGCGGCGGCGAAGACCAGCGCCAGCGTCCGCCCGCGCGTCAGGCGGGTGCGTCTCGATAATGTGACTTTCAAAGCCCTCCCCTTTCGTCACAACGTCGCCGGCCAGGGGGGCCGGTCGGCGGACAGGAGCCAGCACGGTCGAGCCGGTGCGGACGCACGGAAGCCGTGGTGCGCCATTGGATCGGCCCGTGGCCCCCCTCTGTTTCCGCCGACCATCGTCCGCCCGATCATCCGGCGCTCCCAGGGCCGTTCGGCCCTGAAATCGCTGGGAGGCGCAGTCAGCCCTGGCCGGGGACGGCGCATGCGCGGGCGGCGATCTGCCGGGACCCGACGCCGACGGCGCGCAGGATCGTCGGCTGGAAGGGCTGGCGGACGGTCACGCATACCCGGCTGGGGGTGGCCCGGGCGGCGACGTGGCGACCCATGCGGGGCCGGGCCTCGGCTGCCGCCGCTTCGGCGACGGCGACGGCTTCGGCGCCGTCCAGCCGGAGCAGGCCCCGGTAGGCGGCTCCGGTGTCGAGCATGGCCGCCCCGGCTTCGGCGCCGGCGTCGGCGGCGAAGGCGACTTCCCGCCAACTCGAGGCCCAGCGGCCGAGGTCGAGGGCGAGGCCGAGTACCAGCATCCCGCCGAGCACGAGCAGGAAGAACGACGGCAGCACCGAGCCGCGGTCACCCATGGGAGTGGCTGCGATACGGGCTCACCTGCGCCGTCGCCCGCCCGGTGACCGCCCTGCGGAGGGGGGATCCGGTGGGACCCACCAGGGCAACGTCCACGCGGACCTCTACTCGAGCCTGCCGTTCGTCGAGGCGGATCGACAGGTGCGCGCCGGTGACCCGCTCCTGGATGTAGTCGCGGGCTGCGGCGGCGTCGCCGGTGCGGGCTGCCTGCAGCGCCGCCGCCTGGGCGGTCTCCGTGACCAGTTCGCCGGCGGCCTGGAGCCGCCCCGTCGCCACGATCGCCTGGAGGACGACCAGCATCGCCACGAATCCCAGGACGAGCACCTCGATGAGCGCGCTGCCGCGAGTCACGGCGGCTGGACCAGCGGTGCCTCGGCGGCCACCCGGATGTCGAGCCGCATCCAGAGCGGCCCGGGTGGCTCCCAGCGGAAGCCCGCCTCCGCCGATCCCGCCGCCGCCGTGCGCCGCACTTGGACGGCGATCGTGTCCCGGGCACCGGGAACGGTGGCGGAAAGGACCTCGACGAGGCGATCGCTCTCGGCGGCGAGGTCGGTGCCGGGTCGGGCGGCCCGGCGGGCGGCCGCCGCCACAGCCCCTTCAGCCGCGTTGCGGGCGACGGCCGCCAGCCCCACCTGGGCGACGAGCGTCAGGAGCAGGAATGCGATCCCGAGCGCGATCGCCCCCTCGAAGGTGGCGCTGCCGCGGTCTATCCCAGGAAGCCGGTCAGCTGGCCGACGACGAGCTGCCACATCAGGCGGGCAGACGAACGTACCTGGGGCAGTAGCACGGCGATCACCACGACGGCGATCGCCGCCATCCCCAGCCACTCGACGGTCGTGATACCTCGGTCGTCTCTGCGCATGGTCGATTACCTCCTTCGGGTCGTCACGGTCCACTCGACAGCTCGCGGAGCCCCACGAGCGTCGGGTACATCAGGAAGAGCAGCGCCACAGGGATCATCAGGCCGAGGATCGGCCCGTACACGGCCAGTGCCCTGCGGCCCCCCTCGGATGTCAAGTCGCGGGTGAGGGCGGCGCGGTAGTCGGCCGCCAGCTCGGCCAGGGAGTCGGCGAGGCGTCCGCCGGTGTCGTGGGCGGTGGCCAGCAGGTCGTAGAGGCGGGCGGCGTCCGGGTGCACCGTGTCGCGGGAGGCATGCATCAGCGCCTCGGGCAGGCCGCTGCCGGCGCGGTAGGCGGCGCCCACCGCGGCCATCTCTTCGGCGGCGACGCCGCGCGTGGCGGCGGCGACGGCGTCGATGGCTCCCGACACGGACGCCCCGGCCAGGACGTTGAGGGCGATGGCGTCGGCGACCACCGGCAGCTCGCGGCGCAGTCGGTCGGCCCGCTGCTCCTGACGCCTCGTCATCCACACGCTCAGCCCGAGGACTCCGGCGCCGGCCCCGGCGACGATGAGCGCCGGCAGCGAGCGACCGGTGCCCGCTATGAACAAGTCGCCCTGGGCGAGCAGGGCACCCGCGAACGCCCCCCCGGCGGCAGCAGCGGCGCGCCGGGCAGCCAGCGTCGCCGGGTTCCAGTCGAGTCCGGCGTGACGAAGGCGCCGGGCGGTGCTCGAGCTCCCGGCAGCCAACGGCCGCTCGAGCGCCGGGATCCGCAGGTAGGCGCCGACCCTCTCGACGAGAGCCGGGCCGCGGCGCTTCCCGACCAAGAGGAGAACGCCGGCGGCGGCGAGGGCGGCTGGCAGCAGTGTCATGAGAAGAGCCTCGGTGGCTTCGACAGGCGGGCGGTCCTGCGGGCCATGAGGTAGCCGGCCACCGTGGCGGCGGCGCCGATGATCACGACCACGCTCCCGGCAGGGGTCCGGTAGGCGTCCGCAGCCTGTGGGTTGGTGGTGACGGTCAGCACCAGCAGCGCCCACGGCGCCAGCAAGGCGACCCCGGCCGTGAGGCGTTGCTGAGTGAGGGCGGCGTCGTGGGCCTTGCGGAGCCGCAGCTCGTCGGCCACGGATGCGCCGAGCGAGGCGAGGATCGACCCCACCCGCGGCCCGCCGGCGAGGTGGGCTTCGGCGAGCGTGGCCAGCACCCGATCGGCGATCGCGTCTGCGAAGTGGCCGCGGAGCTCCGCCAGCGCCGCAGCGAATGGCCGCCCCGCCCCGCGCCCATCCTCGACCAGCCCGGCCGCAGCCTCGAAATGCGGTCCGGCGCGGCGAGCCGACGTCACGAACGCCTCGGGCAGAGCGGCGCCGCCCGCCAGGTGTCCTCGCATCGCCGCCAGCACGTCCGGCCAGCGATCGGCGATGGCGGCGCGCCGGCGCGTCGAACGCGTCGAGGCCGCTGCCAGGGGCCCGGAGGCGGCGAGCAAGCCGACCGAGGCGGCCACGACCGGCGCCGCCGTGAGGCCCAGCGCAAGCGCGGCGACGGTGATGGCGGTGAGGCCGGCTGCAACTCCCGTGCGCACCGCACCCGGCGACGGCCGCCACCTGGGGCGCGGGCGGCCCAGAGCCGCCGGCGTCGGCGCCCCGGCGAGGAGCCACACGGCGGCCGCCGCGCTGAGTGCGGCGAGCCCTCTCACCGCGGCCACTCCATGCCGGCCCGCTGGTACGCGGTGGTGTCCGGTGGCCGCTCGCCTGTCCAGCGGAGGGTGTCCTCCCAGCGGAACAGCGGCACGGTGGTGAACACGTCCCCGTTGAGCTGGGGAGGCACGGCGGCGATCTCCTCGACGCGGCGGTGGCGCCCGACCCTGCGGACGTGGACCACGAGGTCGGTGACGGCCGCCACCGTGCTGCGCAGGAACGGGATCGACACGTTGTCGCCCGCCAGCACGCAGTACCCCACGACCTTCTCGAGCGCGTCCCGTGCCGAGTTGGCGTGGAGGGTCGCCATGCCCGAGCAGCCTGCGTTGAGAGCGAGCAGCATGTCGAGCGCCTCGGGGCCGCGTACCTCGCCGACCACGATGCGATCGGGCCGCTGGCGCAACGCCTCCCGCACCAGGTGGCGGAGGGTGACCTCCCCAGAGCCGTCGAGGCCCATCTCGCGGGTCTGCATCTGGGTGAGGTCCGGCAGGTCGCAGACGATCTCGAAGACCTCTTCACAGGTGACGACGCGACGGTCGGGAGGCACCTCGTTGAGCAGGCAGTTGATCATCGTGGTCTTGCCGGCGCCCGGGGCGCCGGCGACGACGATCGACTTGTCGGCCCGGACTGCGGCGGCGAGAAGCCGGGCTGCGAGTGGAGACAGCGTCTCCCGCTCGACCAGCTCGGTGAGCCGGTCGGCTGCCAGCACGAACTTGCGGATCTGGATGTTCAGCCGATCCGGGTGGGTGATCGGAGGCCCGGTGACGTGGACCCGGCTCCCGTCGGCGAGCTGGGCCGACACGATCGGATGCGACAGGTCGAGCCGCCGGCCGCTGCCGGCCAGCAGCTGGTCGGCGATCCGGCGCACCGTCTCGACGTCGGAGACGTCGGCCAGCAGCTCCTTGACGCCCTCCCGCACGACGAACGTCCGGGCGCCCCCGAGGACGATGATCTCCTCGACTTTCGGGTCGTCGAGCAGTGGCGCCAGGTAGCCGAAGCGGTCCGCCGTCATGCGGGCACCTCGATCCGGCCCAGCGCTCGGGAGAAGGCCCGGTCGGGCGCCCCGGCCGCCACGGCCGCGGCCCTGAGCCGCGGCGAGTTGGCGACGAGCGCCAGTGGGTCGAGCCCGGTCCATTTGCGGGCGGCAGCGACGACGTCGTGGCGGGAGCGGCGATCGACACGGTTCACCACGAGCGTGGGAAGGGGCCCCGCCCAGTCGGCGGTGGCCCGGGCGGCCCGAACCAGACCGGTGGGGCTGCCGTCGCACACCAGGACGGCGCGGTCGGCGCGCTTGAGGAGCCGGTCGTCCGGCGCGGTGGGGCCCAGGTCGAGCACCACGATCGGGTACCCGGCGGCTGCGGCCTCGACGACGTCTTCGGCGAGGGACGCACGGAGCGGTAGCTCGCCGGGGCGGTGCGATCCCACCACGACGTGCAGGGGCCCGACCCGCTGCACGGCCTCCGCGGGGATCGAGCCGGTGGCCCGCACCGCGTCCGCCACGTCGGTGAGGTCGGGCCGGGGCGGCCTGCCCAGCCGGACGGCGAGCGCCGGCGCCTCCAGATCGGCGTCGATCAGCACCACCCTGTTGCGGCGCCCCCAACGCCAGGCCAGCGTCAGCGCCACCTCGGTCCTCCCCGGAGCGCCTCGAGGTCCTGTGACGGCGACGACGCATCCCTGGGGATCGACGGCCGCGGTGTCGAGCCCCGGCCGCAGGAAGCGGATGGCCTGCAGGATGGCGGCAGGCGGCGTGTCGTCCGGCAGGATCTCATGCGCTCCCCCCGCTTCGAGGAGCGACCGCCCCGGCGCGTCGCCGGCCGGGTAGATGCCCACGACCCGGAGCCCGGATCGCCGCCATGCACCTACCTGGGCAGGGGTCACCCACGATGTCTCCGCGCCGGCGACGACCACGTCGATGTCGGACCGCTGGCGGTCGATGTCGTCGGGCTGGTAAGCCCGCAGGACGAGGCGCACCGCCGCCGTGTCTCTGGCTGCGGCCACCAGGCCGGGTTCCCACTCGCGGGCGGACAGCACGGTGACGACGCGCGGGTTCACGGTCCGACCCGCACGATGTCGATCTCACCGGCGTGGGCGGCGCCGGTCAAGAGCAGCGCGAGGTCGTCATCGACCGCGACCAGCAGGTCGACCATACGCTGCCCGGCGACGGAGCTGCCCTCGGAGCGAGCCTCGACGACGTACACCTCTTCGGCCAGCAACACCGTCGCCGGTTCGTCGAGGTCGCCGGTGGTGGCGTAGACGTCGACGATGTCACCGGCGGCGATCCGGCCGAGCACTGCTTGGGTCTCGGGCACGGAGACGGCCAGGAGGTCCGGCTGCTCGATGCGGGCAGGAGGGAGGAGGAGCGACGGCAGCAACGGTTCTCCCGCCGCGACCGGGGCTGCCAGCGACCAGCCTTCGAGCTCGCCGATCGTGTCGCCCTCGACGAGGCCCGCCGAGCCAGGGAGCTGGCGCACGGTCACGTCGGCGGCGGTGAGGGGCATCCCCCGCGGCAGGTCGGCCGCTGCCACCAGCACCGGCACCGTTGCCACCGGCCGGGTGAGGACGAGCATCAGCAGCGCGGCAGCCGCAGCCAGTGCGGCGCCGAGCAGCGTGCGGCGATCGACGCGAGGCAGGCTCATCGGCCTGCGGAGCCCCACGACGGCCATCAACGCACCTCGACCGAAACGATGTGGGCGATGACGACGAATCGTTGGGTGCTCCCGTCACCTGCGAGGGTGACGTGGTCGGCGCCCACGGCTGCCACCGGCCCGCGGTAGATCTCCCCGTCGGCGCAGGACAGGATTGCCTCCCGCCCCCGGTCCTCGGCGTCGAGCAGCACGTCTCTGACCGTGCGTCTTCGAAGCGCCGCGGCCCTGGCGGCGTGCTGCTCCGCGTCGAGGGTCTCGTCGAGGTGGTCGCGCATGCGGCGGCCGAGCCGCACGAGGTCGGGGTGGCGCAAGGGGTCGGCCAGGGTGCACTTCTCCTTCGTCCCAGCCGCCAGAGGGAAGTGCACGGCCCAGCGTGACTGGCGGAAATCCTTCGTCCCCTGAGGACTCCGACGTCGTCGATCGTTCTAGCCGACTCTCCCAGTACCTGACAAGGGAGATACTGGGAAATGTTTCGCGAGGCGAAGTCAGGGGTGCCGTTGCGAGCCCTTGGGGCAGCCGGTGCCGTGGGCACCGGTCTCGCCTCAGACCCCCACCGGCTCGCGGCGCACCGGCGCCGACCCGCCGACATCGATGGGCCGCCGTAGCAGGCGGGTCCCCAGGGTGAGCGGCACGGCCTGGAGAAGCGCCAGCACGGCGGCGACCACGAGGACGAGGCTGCGGGCGGC
>CAYGCW010000056.1:0-11205 GCA_964348465.1 uncultured Acidimicrobiia bacterium
TGTCGAGGCGACGTGTGCTCACCGGCCCGCCGCGGCGATAGTCGGACGGGTACCACATCTCGGCTTCCTGGGGAGTGCCGTGGGCGGTGATGGCGTCGTCGGCCGCTGCCCCGAGCAGGTAGAAGGCGAGCTGGATGGAGATCGCCGCCTCCTTGTGAGGAGGCACGCTCTTCGATGTCTTGTAGTCGACGACGACGATCCGCCCTTCTTCGTCCACCTCGATGCGATCGGCCCGGCCGGTCCAGGCGACGCCGTCGAGGTCGAGTTCGAGCCGGTGCTCGAGCGCCACCGGCCGGCCCCGGCCCGGCCAGTTCCCGTACAGGTGGCGCAGCGTGCGCTCGGCGTGGGCCCGCCACGCCTCACCCCACGCCCCGCCCCCGTACGGCGTGGGATCCCAGTGGCGTTCGAGCGCCTCCAGGGCCTCCTCGAGGGTGGCGTGGCAGTCGTCCCGCGCCGCAGCGGCGGTCTCGGCATCTTCGAGCACGTCGTGGATGAGCGTGCCGAACGCGCTGTAGACGGTCTCGCGGTCGCCGACATGCAGACGCCGCTCGAACGCGTAGCGGCGAGGACAGTCGACGTAGCTCTGGACCTGGCTCGGCGACAGCGGATGGCCAGGGGACACGAGACCGGTGTCGGGGCCCGGGGCCCGGAACCCGGCGTAACGAAGCGGGGGCCGCAGGCGCCAGCGGCTGCCGGTGGCGAGGGCATGCAGGGCCGCCAGCCGCCTGGCCTCTCCCTGCCCCGGGTCGCGCAGCAGCCGGCGCAGCCACGCCTCGGCCTCCAGCGGGGTCACCACCCGGCGCTCGGGATGCTCGGGCCGGAGTCCGGCGGCGGCGACGCTCGACGTGCCGGCCACCGGTGCCAGGAACCGGCTCGGTGACCCCTCCCCCTGGTCGGCGCCCGAGGTGGTGGCCGTCCATACCACCCGGCGCCTGGCCCGGCCCATGGCGGTGTACGCCAGCCGCATCTCCTCCTGCAGGCGGAACCGGGCGTATTCGGCGGCGTCGGTGGGCTGGCTCGGCGACAGGTGGCGGGCGCCGAGCAGCGACTCCCGGGGACGGAGGTCGGGGAACACTCCCTCGATGGCGTCGGCGATGACGACCACGTCGAACTCCAGCCCCTTCGCCTGGTGGAGGGTCGTGAGCACGAGCCGGTCCTCGCCGGCGGCGCGGTAGCCGAGTAGCGGGGTCGCCTCGAACTCCTCCTCCTCCGTCCAGCGCAGGTAGTCGGCGAGCGTGGCCGATGCGTCGCGTTCCCTGAGCTGGCCAAGGGACTGTGACAGCGAACTCCAGGCCGCTCGGTAGTCGCGCCGCTCGGGAGCCGCGACGAGCGCGGGGAGGTGAGGCAGGCGCGACCACAGGTGCCAGAAGCCGTCGGCGGCGGGACGGCCGTCGGCCCACCCGGAGTCGGACAGGAGGGACGCCAGGGCCGTGCCGCCGTCGAGGCCTGTGACGGCGTCCGGCCAGCCGGCGCTTCCGGCACGACGGCGTTCGATCTCGCGCAGCCTTCCCAGTGGGAGCGAGAACAGCGGGCCCAGCAGCAAGCGTCGCATGGCCCGGTCCTGTTCGGGCCCGCGCTCGGTAGCTGCCACCACGCAGTCGAGGACGAGCCGGACGGCGCTGTGGTCGGCGAGCCGGGAGTCGGGCCGGTCGTGGGGGATACCGCGCCGCTCGAGGGCGCGCGACAGCTCAGGGAGGAAGCGCCGCTTGCTGCGGACCAGCACCGCCATCCGGCGGTACGGAACCTGCTCGAGGAGGTGCGTGCGCTCGAGCTCTGAAGCGATCCACTCGGCTTCGTGGCTCTGCTGGTCGAACACGAACGTCTCGACGGCGCCTTCGCCTTCGGCCGGTGTCACCGGTCCTGCCGCTCCCGGCAGGTCCCCGCCCGCCGTGACCCGCACGGCGGCGTCGAGGATCCGGCGCGGTACCCGGAACGACGTGGTGAGGACGATCCGGCGCGCCGGGGCCCCGTCGCCGTCGGTGAAGCGCTCGGGGAAGTCGGCGACGTTGCGCAACTCGGCGCCCCGGAAGCTGTAGATCGACTGGTAGGGGTCGCCTGCCACCGTGAGGTTGCGGTGGGGCCGGTAGAGGCGCTCGAGGAGGCTCGCCTGGGCGACCGTGGTGTCCTGGTACTCGTCGACGAGGATGTACCGGAACCGACGGGCGACCTCCGCCAGGACTTCGCCCCGGCCGAGCAGCGCCACGGCTTCGGCCTGGAGGGTGCCGTAGTCGATGCGGTGGCGCTCCCGCAGCGCCGCGAGGTAGCGGCCGAAGAACCCGGGGAGGCCGCGCCAGTCGGCGCGCTCGCGGCGTTCCAGGTCCGCCGGGGTGAGCAGCTGCTCCTGACAGCGGAGCAGGAAGTCGCGCACCTCCTCGGCGAAAGTGCGGGTGGGGAGCATGTCGCGGTAGCCGGGTGACCAGGTGTCCGGATCCTCGGATCGAAGCAGCTCGTGGACCATGGCCACGTGCTCGGGGCTGGTGAGCAGCGTGGGCATGCGCTCCCAACCGAAGGCGGTGGCGGCGTGCGCCTCGAGCAGCCGGTGGGCGAGGGAGTGGAAGGTGGACGCCGACAGGGAAGCGAACGACCGGTCCAGCCGGGCCTCGACCCGGGTGCGCAGATCGGCGGCGCTCCGGCGCGAGAAGCTGAGCAGCAGCAGTTCGTCGGGCCGGCATCCTTCGTGGTCGACGAGGTGGACGGCGCGCCTGACCAGGAACTCGGTCTTGCCGGCACCGGGCCCCGCCACCACGAGCTGGGGACCGCCCGCGGCGGCGACGGCGTCCGGCCAATCGGCGGGGCTGACGCGCCAGGACATGGCGGCCACGTTATCGCAGGGCTGTGACGAGAACGCCGGTCAGCCGGTATCGAACAGCGGGGGCTGATGGCGGTGGGCCGACCCGTCGGCGAGGATGTGCATCACGGCGAAGCCGGCCTCCTCCAGGGCCGGGGCGATGAGCCCCGCCCGGTGGCAGTCGGCGGGGTCGCGCTCGGCGCACAGCAGCGCCACCCGGCCGCCCCGCGCCAGCTCGGCGAGTTCGACGAGCCCGCCGGCAAAGACCGCCGAGCCCCTGATCCGCTCCCACGACGGCGAGCCGCCCGCGTCGAGCAGCGCCGGGTCGGTGGGCCGTCCTCCGAGCCGGTCGCCCATCCACCGGTACCCGAGGCCGGCGGCGGCAGCCAGCTCGCCGAGGGGACGCCGGTTGAAGTCGGGTGCGTGGCGCGAATAGGGCTGCGACCGAACATCGACGATCGTCTGCACGCCGTGGCCACCCAGCAGCGCCTCGATTTCGCCGAACGGCGCGGCGCCGTGACCGATCGTGAAGACGGGGAGCCTGGCATCCTCTGGCATGCCCGGAAACCTAGGCGCGATCGTGGTCGCGGTGCCGCATTCCGGTTAGCCTCCCCGCGCAGCGACCGAGGACGGTGTTCATGACGGCCGCAGTGTCGGAGACCCAGCTGCTCGAATGGGAGTCGCCGCTCTACCGGGAAGCGCTGTTGTCGTTCGAGCGGGTTGCCGACCTGATCGGCCTCGACCCCAACGTCCGCGAGCGCCTCCGCACGCCGCAGCGGGCCCTGGTCGTGACCTTCCCGTTCCGGCGGGACGACTACGTCGAGGTCGACACGGTCTTCGGGTACCGGGTCCAGCACCTGCTGACGATGGGCCCCACCAAGGGAGGGATTCGCTACGCCCCAGACGTGAACCTCGGGGAAGTGGCGGCGCTGGCGATGCTGATGACGTGGAAGTGCGCCATCGTCGGCCTGCCTTTCGGCGGCGCCAAGGGCGGCGTCAGGCTGGACCCGCGCGCCTTGTCCCGGGCGGAGCTGCAGCGCGTGACCCGTCGCTACACGATGGAGATCATCAACTTCATCGGTCCCGACAACGACATCCCGGCGCCGGACATGGGCACCAACGAGCAGGTGATGTCGTGGATCATGGACACCTACAGCAGCCACGTCGGCCACACCGAGCCGGCGGTCGTGACCGGCAAGCCGCCGGCGTTGGGCGGGTCGGTGGCGCGTCGGGAAGCGACCGGACGCGGCCTGATCAGCTTGCTGCCGGCTTCGGCGGGCCACGTGGGGGTCAAACTCGACGGCGCTCGGGTCGTGGTGCACGGCTTCGGAAACGTCGGCCGCTACGCGGCACTGGCGGCGCGGCAGCTCGGCTGCAAGGTCATAGCCGTCTCCGACATCTCCGGGGGCATCCTCGACGAGAACGGCCTCGACGTCGAGGCACTCATGGCGTGGACCGACCAGCACGATCTGCTGGAGGGCTACCCGTCGGCCGACCGGGTCACCAACGAGGAGCTCTTCGAGCTGGACTGCGAGGTGCTCGCGCCCTGCGCCACGGGCGGGGTGATCACCAAGGCCAACGCCGACCGGGTCAAGGCCAAGATCATCATGGAAGGCGCCAACGGGCCCACCACCGGCGAGGCCGACGAGATCCTCATCGAGAAGGACGTCTTCATCGTGCCCGACGTGCTCGGCAACGCCGGCGGCGTGACCGTGTCGTATTTCGAGTGGGTGCAGGACCTGCAGAACTACTTCTGGTCGGAGTCCGAGATCGTCGGGCGGCTGCGGGAGATCATGAGCAGGGCGTTCAGCGAAGTGCTGGACATCTCGACTCGCGAGAACGTGGACATGCGCACCGCCGCCCTCATCAAGGGCATTCGGCGCGTAGCCCAGGCCAAGCTGGCCCGCGGCATCTTCCCCTAGCCGAGGACTACGCCGCGCCGCCGTTCCCGCCCATCGCCGCGGCGCGCCGGGCGATCTCGTCCGGGGACACGTCCTCCACGTGGGTCGCCACCGACCACTTGTGGCCCCAGGGGTCCTCGAACTGGCCGGCGCGATCGCCATAGAACTGGTCGGCGGGCTCGCTGAGGGCTTTGGCGCCCCCGGCCACGGCCCTGGAGAACACGTCGTCGACGTCCTCCACGTAGAGGTTGAGCACCACCGGGCTGCCGCCGACCGTCTTGGGCCCCACCGCTCCCATGTCGGGGAACTCGTCGGCGATCATGACCAACGCAGAGCCGATCTGGAGCTCGGCGTGGCCGACCGTGCCGTTGGGCCCCGGAAGCCGCAGGCGCTCTGACGCGCCGAGCACCTCGGTGTAGAAGTCGATGGCGTCGTGGGCGCCGTCGACGATGAGGTACGGGGTGAGCTGCGGGTAGGTGTCGGGGATCGGGCTGACGTGGGGCATCTGCGGCCTCCTTCGCAGTCGGTCCGTCGTCCGGTGGCGGGTCTCACGTTACGGCGTCGGTCACGAGGCCGCGGCCGCGGCCGCGGCCGGCACCGGTGCCACCGCGGCGGCGTCCTCGGAAGCGAACGCCGGGCAGATCGGCTGGAAGGAGCAGTAGTCGCACAGGGGCCCCGTTCGCGGCGGGAAATGCTCTCGCTCGACGGCTCGGTTGATGGCCGCCCACAGGGCTTCCAGCTGGCGGTGCATGGCGTCGAGCTGGGCGTCGCCCACGGGGATCCGGTACAGCGTGGGGCCGTTGAGGTACAGCAGACGCAGCTCGACGGGGGTGCGTCCGGTCCGGGCCCGGACCAGCAAGGCGTAGATCTTGAGCGCGAAGAACGCGGGAAGGGCGTAGCGGGCCGGCGGTGCCTTGCCGGTCTTGTAGTCGGTGATGACCAGGTTGCCGCGCGGGTCTTCGTCGATCCGGTCGAGGATGCCGCGCACGGTGAGCTCGCCGAGCGACTCGCTCAGATCCAGCTCCCGGTCGAACGGCTCGAAGCTCGCCGGGTCCTCCACGTCGAAGTAGTTGGCCAGCAGCCGCAGACTGTCGAGCCCCCACGCCCGCTCGTCCTCGACGGACTCGAAGAGCCCGTCGTACTCGGTGCCGCGCGCCTCGGCCCAGGCCGACCGGAACAGGTCGAAGAGCGCGGTCGGCGTGCGGCGGTCCGCCGGCAGGTCGAACAGGCCCTGGAGTGCCAGGTGGGCCGTGATCCCGCGTGCCTGGTGCACGCTGGGCGGCTCCGGCAGCTTGTCGATCGCCCGGAACTTGAAGAGCTGCGGGCACGTCTTGAAGTCGCCGGCGCGGCTGGGAGAGATGCTGCGCAGCGGCTCTCCGGCGCGGAGCGGCTCGTTGGACGGCTGGTGGGACGGCTGGTCATCCATGCTGACCACTATACGCGGAAGGAGTGACACGTTTGTAGTTTCGACGGGTCGCGAAACTAAATCCTGGAACGCGAAAACCAGGGACCAATTTCACTTGACGGGAGACCTCGCAGTCGCGTACATTGCCGTCGCCTCAAAGGGGCTTCGGCTCCGGAGAGGTGGCCCCTTCGGCCGCAAGGTCGGAGAGGTGAGCCTCCCCGGGCCCTCGTGGTCCGGAGAGGCGGCCGCATCGGGGGCTCCCCGCAAGGGGGGCGGCCCGGAGGGCCTTCGGGTCAACCGGGTCCAACCCGGTGCGGCACGACCCGAACCAGAAGGCTTCGGCCGGAAGGAGAGGGCATCGGAGTGGTCGCAAGGCCGCTTCGAGTGTCCGGAAGGGGCACGGGCCTTCGGGCACCGACCCCGGAAGGACGGGAACCCCGAGAGGGTGAAGGCTTCGGCCGGACCTCCCTCGGGGTTCCGTCATTCTCGGGCGGCTCGAGGAGCCCGGAGTAGCCTCGGCTGCCATGAGCGGCGGACGGGACTGGTCGGCAGAAGTCGAAATCCTCGCCCTGCTCCTCGCCGAGCACTACCTCCATCCCGACGTCGCCGCGCAGGTGGCGGCGAAGCTGCGGGATCGACTCGCGGCCGGCGCCTACCGACACGTCACGTCCGAGCCGGGGTTCGCCGACGCGGTGAGCGCCGACGCCGTCGCCGCCAGCGGCGACCAGCATCTGCGGCTGCGGCACAGCGTCACCCCGCTCCGGCTCGCAACCGGGGCGGTGGTGCCCGAGTCCGGACGGCAGCCCGAGGAGGCCCGTCTCGCCGGGCACGGATTCGCGAAGGTCGAGCGGCTGGCCGGCAACATCGCGTTGCTCGACATCCGCAGGTTCTTCCCGCCATCGATGTCGCGGGCCGCCGCCGTCGGTGCCATGCACCTGGTGGCCGGCGCCGACTGTCTCATCGTCGACCTGCGCCGCAGCGCCGGCGGCGAACCGGAGATGGTCGCTCTGCTGTGCTCCTACCTGTTCGTCGAGCGGACCCATCTCAACGACCTCCACTTTCCCGGCGCCGCGGAGACGATCGAGTACTGGACCGACCCGGCCGTGCCAGGACCTCGGTTCGGCGGCGACAAGCCCGTCTGGGTCCTCACCTCTCGCAAGACGATCTCGGCGGCAGAGGAGTTCGCGTACGACCTCCAGCAACTCGGCAGGGCGATCATCGTCGGCGAGACGACCGCCGGCGCCGCCAACTTCGACTTCCGCTACCGCGTGAGTGACCACCTGATGTTCTCGGTGCCGTCCGGGCAGCCCGTCAACCCCGTGTCCGGGCGCGGGTGGGAGGGCGTGGGGATCGTTCCCGACGTACCGGTGCCCGCCCCGGAGGCGTTCGCCACCGCCCACCGTCTCGCCCTCGAGCACGTGCTGACGCTGGGCGCCGCCGGGCACCGGAGGATCGTCGCTGCCGAAGCCGCCGCCGGCCTGGCCGCCAGGAGAGCAGCCGGCTGATCGCTCCGGCGGCGCCGCTCGCGAAATCGAGACCCGTCTCGCGAAAACAAAGCCGGCCCTCGGCTTGACGCGGGCGGTCGGAGCTCCCTACAGTGCCGCCGTCGCTGGGAAGGGAAACCGGACCAGAGACACCTCCGGGGCCCGCAAGGGTCCGGGAGGTGCCCCCAGAGGGCCCCTTCGGGGGTCCTGCCGGGAAGGCCTCCGGGTCGGCCCGGCGGAACCTGGGGGCGGGCACGCCGGGACCCCGCAAGGGGAACGTCCGGAAGGGCCTCCGGGCCCGGAAGGGTGCACCGGAGTGCCGGCCCGGGAAACCGGCTTCGGCCGAGCTCCAGGGCAGCGGGCGGCCCGCAAGGGACGTTCGCAAGGGTTGGCGGATGGCTCCGCAAGGGTCTGTCTGCCGACTGGAAAACCCCGAGAGGGTGGAGGTTTCGGCCGAAACTTTCTCGGGGTTTTCCGCGTCCTTCCCCGCCGGGCCGGCGGGTAGGATTGTCGCCATGACGTACCCCCGCCGCCTGCTCACCGACGGCGAAGAGGTCGTCCGGGAGTTCCGTCCCCACTGGCGCCTGCTCGTGATCCCGGTCTTCTGGACGCTGCTCGGCATCGCCGTCATCGTCGCCATCTGGCTGCTCGACCCGAACACGATCGTCAACTGGGTGGTGACCGCCCTCGCCGCCCTCGTGATCGTCTGGTACGGCGTGCGGCCATTCATCAACTGGTGGTACACCCACTACGTGCTCACCAACGAGCGGCTGATCCGCCGGTCGGGCTTCATCGCCCGCCAGGGGGTGGAGATCCCGCTCGAGAACATCAACGACGTGCAGTTCTCCCAGAATGTCCTCGAGCGGCTGCTGCGGTCGGGCGACCTGCTGATCGAGTCGGCCGGTGAGCAGGGCCAGAGCCGTTTCCACGACATCCCCGAGCCCGAGCAGTTCCAGTCGCTGCTCTACCGCGTGCGCGAGCAGCGAACGGTCGGCCTCCAACAGGGGTACACGGCACCGCCGGGCACCGATCCCGCCGCCCGGCTCGAGGCGCTCGCCAGGCTGCACCGGGAAGGCGCCATCACGGACGCCGAGTACGAGGCCAAGAAGGCCAAGCTTCTCGACCAGCTCTAGGTCACGCCAGCACCCGTATCTTCCCGTCCTGGACGACCGCCCGCGGCGACTCCAGGGTCCCGAGGTCGTGGAGGGGGTCGCCTCCCAGTACCACGAGGTCGGCTCGCTTGCCCGGCTCGATTCGGCCGAGGTCGTCGAGCCGCAGCACATCGGCGGCCCTTGCGGTGGCGGCCCGCAGCGCCCCGGCATTTCCGAGGCCCAGCTCGGCCAGCAGCGCGATCTCATTCACGAGCATTCCGTGGGGGTTGAACGGCGTCCCGGCATCGGTGCCGGCGAGCACGGTGACTCCCGTGTCGATCGCCCGGCGAACGCTTTCCTTCGCCACGTCCCACACCTCGCGCACGCGGTCCGCCAGTTCCGGCGACAGCTCGTCCTGGCGCTCGGACATCACTGCCAGCGCCGTCAGGGTGGGGACGAGGGCCACGCCGGAGGCGGCCATTCGCTCCGCCTGCTCCGACGTCACCGCGGTGCCATGCTCGACGGTGTCGACACCCGCTTCCAGCACCAGGTCGATGCCTTCCGGACCGTGGACGTGGGCCCCGACCAGGATCCCCGCCGCGTGCGCCACCTCGACTGCGACGCGAACCTCCGCGAGGCTCATCGTGACGGCGAAACCGTGGGCACCGGCGCCCAGCACGCCGCCGGTCGGGAACAGCTTGATCACGTCTGCGCCGCGCTCGATCTCCGTTCCCACGGCCTCCCGCACGGCGTCGGGTCCGTCGGCCTCGACGCCGATCATCCATCCGTGGCCCCCCGTCGGGGTGATGCCGCGCCCGGCGGCGAGGATGCGGGCGGCGATCAGCCATCCCGATCGCTGCGCGGACGCGACCTCGATCGCCACCCCGTCGCGGGAGCCCTGGTCGCGGGCGGTCGTCACGCCGGCGTCGAACAGGCGCTTGGCGGACTGGGCGGAGCGAATCGCCAGCCGCGCCGTCGGCTCCTCCGCCACCCGGTCCACGCCCTCCAACGTGGCGTCGAGGCACAGATGGACGTGGCTGTCGATGAGGCCGGGCAGTACCGCGCCTCCGCCGGCGTCCACGACGCTCGCACCTTCCAGGTCGCCGTGGCCGTCCGGCCCCACCCAGGTGATGCGGTCGTGCTCCCACACCACCGTGGAGCCGGGCACCGCCGGCCCGTCTCCGCCGTCGATCAGCAGGCCGTTGGTGACCGCTCTCCTCGTCAACGTCGTCCTCCTCTTCACCCGCGGGACCGCCACCATACGTCATAGTGGAGCTGCTGCGGGCGAGGGGGCGCCGGATGGGCGGCCCGGCCCGTGCCCGGGTAGATTGGGTCGGCGACCCCGCGCCGAGGAGCCTGCCCGATGCCGCACATGATGGACGACTTCCCTCTCCTGCTCTCGACGCTGTACGAACGGTCGGTGTGGCTCTACCCGGACCGGGAGATCGTGTCGGTGGAGTTCGACCGATCCGTTCGGCGCTCCACCTACAGAGAGACCGACGACCGGGTGCGGAGGCTCGCCACCGCCCTGGCGGGCCCGCTGCGGGTCAAGGCCGGAGAGGCCGTGGGAACGTTCGCCTGGAACAACGTCCGTCACCATGAGCTCTACTGGGCCACCGCCAACACCGGGCGGATCTGCCACACGCTGAACATCCGCCTGTTCCCCGACCAGCTCGCCTACATCGTCAACCACGCCCATGACCGGGTGATCTTCGTCGACCCCGACCTCGTGCCGCTCGCCGAGCGTTTCGCCGATCAGCTGCACACGGTCGAGCACTTCGTGATCATGGGAGACGAGATACCCGACACCACGCTGCCGAACACCATCGCCTACGAGGACCTCATCGCCGACGCCGAGCCGTGGGGGGAGTGGCCGCTGCTCGACGAGCGTTCGCCGATGATGTTCTGCTACACGAGCGGCACCACCGGCAACCCCAAAGGCGTCGCCTACACGCAGCGCTCCACCTACATGCACGCGTTCGCCAACCTCGTCAACTTCTGGATCGGTCCCGCCGACAACGTGCTCCCGGTGGTGCCGATGTTCCATGCCTCGGCGTGGGGCTATCCGTTCATGGCCGTCACCCAGGGCGCCAAGCTGACGTACCCGGGCCCAGATCTCACCCCGGCCGGGCTCGTGAAGCTGTTCGCCGACGAGCAGGTCACCTTCTCCGCCGGCGTGCCGACCGTGTGGGGCGGCATCCAGCAATACCTGATGGACAATCCGGACAAGGACATCTCCTCGATCCGGGCGTTCCTGTGCGGGGGGTCGGCGGTGCCGCGGGCGATGATCGAGTGGTTCCACGAGAACCAGGGCGTCGACGTCATCCAGGGCTGGGGCATGACCGAGACCAACCCGGTGGCGGCCGTAGCGCAGCTCAAGCCCGGGATGGAGGCATGGGACCTGCAGCGGCAGCTCGACCACCTCGAAACGGCGGGTCTCGTGATCCCCGGGCTCCAGGTGAAGATCGTCGACGAGGAAGGCAACGCTCTGCCCCACGACGGCGAGGCCTTCGGCGAGCTGCTGATCCGCGGTCCC
>CAYGCW010000057.1:0-11160 GCA_964348465.1 uncultured Acidimicrobiia bacterium
GCAGCGAAATGCAGCCCGAACGTGTCGGTGCCGTCTCCGTCGAAGTCGCCGGCGATCGGCGTCCCGCCGACGTCGCCGAACGTGATCACGGAGTCGGCGGCGCCCAGGCCCCGGCCGCCCGAACCAAGCGAGTCCTTCACGAAGAACTGGTTCGTGGACGGCCGGTAGACGGACACCGTGTCGCAGCCGTCGCCGTTCCAGTCGCCCGCAACCGCCACGTCGTTCGGGTTGCCGTAGAAGTACTCGATGTCGGCGATGCCCGTGCTGTTCGAGTTGCGCAGGTAGACCTTGCCGGCCGGGCCCGACGACGTGTTCACCCTGCGGTAGAGCCCGGGCGTCTCCACGCCGTCGCAGTCCCAGTCGCCGGTGAACGGCTGGTCCATCGGGTTGCCGTAGGTGAAGCGCCGGTCGGTATCGGCGTCGACCCGGATGTGCCACCGGCCCGTCGCAGGATCGAAGGCGCCGACCGAATCACCCGGCGGCTGCTGCGCCCCGGCGGGCGACGCCAACAGGAGCGCGACCGCGGCGGCGGCCACCAGGCCCCCCACAGCCGTCAACCCCAACTCTCGGCGAATCCGGGCCCCGATGCGAAGTCCTCCCCTCGGTTCCGCCAACGCGCTCCGTCACCCTACACACCTGCGGGCGCACGCGCCGCGTCACGGCCGCGGCCCACCGAGGCTTGCTCGTCACGGCCTCGGCCCGCCGAGGCTTGCTCGTCACGGCCTCGGCCCGCCGAGGCCCTCTACGGCGCGGTACCCCTCCGGCGAGGGACCGAGCCAGCCGGCGGCCACCCGCCGCAGCGGGCGCCACGCCAATGCCAGCAACGCCATCGAGAGGCTTGCGATCCAATAGGTGGGGCGCTCTCCCACCCCGTCGGCGAGTCCGGAGCCCACCACCGGACCCACCGACTGGCCGAGGCGGATCGAGGAGATCCAAGTGCCGACCGCTGCTCCCCGGAACGCGTCGCTCACGGAGGAGGCGACGAAGTCCTGGAAGAGAGGGAACACCAGGCCGAGCGCAGAGCCGAGGACGAAGAGGCCGACGCCCACGACCCACAACGTTGGTGCCGCGGCGAGGAGGGCGAAGCCCGCCACGATGCCGGTGAACGCGGCGTTGAGCACGGCCCCCGGGGAATAGCGGGCAGCGAGGCGGGCGGTGTTCAGCGTCGAGATGCTGCTGCCCACGGACAGCACCGCCTGCACCAACCCGCGCTCGGCGGCGCCGATGCCGAAGACCCGCTCGAGGTAGAGGGGCGTCACCGTGAAACCGAACCCGACGAACACCACCATCGCGATCATCGAGAACGGAGCCAGGCCTGCGAAGTCGCTGAGCCGGCGGTTGCCCCGCAGCTCGCCGATCATCCCCGCGAGGTGGGCCAGCGGCGGCGCCGGAGGCTCGCCGGCGGGACGGCCGGGCAGGAGGAGGGCAAAGGGGATCAGCGGCAGAGCCAGGCCGAACAGCACGAAGGGCCGGAAGGCGCCGCCGTCGGCGAGGAAGCCGCCGACGACGGGCGAGATCATCGCCGTGACGGTGATACCGGCCGAGTTGATGCCGAGCGCCCAGCGCCGTTCCCGTCCGGGTGGGAACAGGTCGCCCACGACCACGACGCCGAGGCTGAGCATTCCCGAGGTGCCGATGCCCTGGATGGCCCTCAGGACGACCAGCGGCCAGAACGACCGCACGAAGAACCCGGCGAGGCCGGCCACTCCGAAGACGGCGAGGCTGGCGACGGCGACCAGGCGGCGGCCGCGCAGGTCGGCGAGGTAGCCGATCGCCACGGCGAGGAAAATGCCGGGGATGGCCACCGCGCCCTGGATGAGCCCGATGGCACCCCGGGACACCCCCAACTCCACGGCCAGGTCGGGCAGAGCCGGAGTGATGACGCTGAACGTGAGGACCCCGAGGCCGGTGACCGCCACGACGATTGGCAGGACCCGGCGGCCGGAGAGGTCAGCCACCCGGGCTTCCCCAGCCCCCTCCGCCCGGGGTCCGGACGAGCAGGCGGTCACCGGGAGCTGCCTCGAAGGTGACCTTGCCGGGGAGCCGCTCGCGACCGCGTCCCCGGCGACTCAGCCAGTCCTCGCCGCAAGCGCCGGGACCGCCGCCGGCCAGCCCCCACGGCGGCAGCCGCCGCCTGTCCCCCATCAGCGACACCGTGGCGGGCGCCAGGAACTCGATCTCGCGCTCGATGCCCTCGCCGCCCGGGTACCGGCCGGCACCGCCGCTCCCGGCGCGGAGCCCGTAGCGCAGCACCCGGAGGGGATAGTGGGCCTCCAGCGCCTCGACCGGGGTGTTCTTGGTGTTCGTCATGCCGGTGTGGATACCGGACTGACCGGGCCGGCCCGGCCTTCCCCCTTGGCCCCCGGCCAGCGTCTCGTAGTAGGCGAACTCGTCGTTGCCGACCAGCACGTTGTTCATGGTGCCTTGCGACGCCGCCGGGACCCGGTCGGGCGCCGCCTGAGCGAGCGCTCCGAGGAGGACGTCGGCGATGCGCTGGCTGGTTTCGACGTTTCCGGCCGCCACCGCCGCCGGGGGGCGGGCGTTGACGAGCGATCCCGGCGGTGCCGCCAAGCGCAGCGGGCGGTAGCAGCCGCCGTTGGCGGGGATGGTGGGGTCGGTGGCCACCCGCACCGCGTAGTAGAGGCAGGACCGGGTGACCGCCTCGACGGCATTGATGTTGCCCGGCACCTGGGGGGCCGTTCCGGCGAAGTCCGCCAGCAGGTCGGTCCCTGCGATCTCGACCGCGACGGAGACGGCGACGTCCTCGTCCCCCCACTCCATGGCGTCGGCGAAGCGGTAGCGGCCATCAGGAAGGGCGGCGAGCGCGGCGAGCATCCTCCGCTCGCCGTAGTCGAGGAGCGCCGCCGACACCTCTGCGGAGCGTTCGAAGCCCGCCGCGCGGGCCGTGTCCACCATCCGCTGCGCACCGGTCTCGTTGGCGCCGAGCTGCGCCGAGAGGTCGCCGAGCCGCTCGGCCGGGGTACGGGTGGCGGCGAGGAACGGCTCCAGGAACTCGTCGAGCCACTCACCGGCGCGCACGGCGGGGATGGGCGGGACCACGACGCCTTCCTGGTCGACCCGCACGGCGTGCGCCGGCATGGAGCCGGGCGCCTCACCGCCGACATCGGCGTGGTGCGCCCGGTTGGCCGCCCAGCCGATGAGCCGGCCCTCCAGGAACACCGGTCGCACCAGCGTGAGGTCGTTGAGGTGAGTGCCACCGCAATACGGGTCGTTGACGGCGTACTGCACGCCGGGCTCGACTCCATCGCCGAAACGCTCCAGGACCGCCTCCACCGACGCCGGCATCGAGCCGAGGTGGACCGGAATGTGCTCGGCCTGCGCCAGCATCTCGCCGGACGGCACGAAGATGGCCGCCGAGCAGTCGGCCCGCTCCTTGATGTTCGGGGAATAGGCGGTGCGCCGCAGCACCAGCCCCATCTCGTCGGCGATCGAGGCGAATCGGTTGCGCGCCACCTCGAGCGTGATCGGGTCGACGGTCACCACTCCACCTCCAGGGCACCGCCGGCGTGGAGCACGGCGCGCTCGCCGGGCCCGATCAGGGTGGTCGCCTCCGGCTCCTCCACCACCGCCGGTCCCACGACCTCCGCTCCGGGCGCCAGCCCGGGTCGCCACCAGACGGCGGCTCGCATCGTGTCCCGTCCGACCAGCAAGTCACGGTGGCCGCGGCCCGGCTCCCCTGAGGGGCGGTGCTCCGGGAGCTGCTCCCATCTGAGGGCCGGCGCCGCCACCGCCGCAGCCCTGACCGTCACCACCTCGACCCGGTCGCCGGGACGGGCGAAGCCGTTGCGAGCCCGGTGGGCCTCGTGGAAGGCGGCTTCCAGAGCGGGGACCCCCATCCCCGCCTCGTAGTCGATGACGGTCTCGTGTGACTGGCCGACGTAGCGGGCGTCCACCGACGTGACCATCTCGTCGGGGCCGACGCCGGTGGCGGCTCGCAGCTCGGCAGCCGCCGCCTCCGCCACGTCCCGGAGGGTTTCGTCGACCGAGGCTCCAGGAGCGATGGAGCGGGAGGCGTCGGCGCGCGGCGGGCTGAGCAGCAGGCCGACGGCCGAGAAGACCCCTGCGAACGGAGGCACGACCACGCCGGCCATGTCGAGGCTGCGGGCGAGAGCCGTGGCGTGAAGGCCTCCGGCGCCGCCGAAAGCGACGAGCACCGACCGCCGCGGGTCGGCGCCCTCCTCGATCGATACGGCGCGGATCGCCCTCGCCATGTGCGCCTCCACGACCGCCACCGTCCCGGCAGCCGCTTCCTCGGGGATCAGTCCCAGCCGGGCGGCCAGCCGGGCCATGGCAGCAGTGGCCAGGTCGGGGCTGACTGGCAGCGAACCGGCCAGCCGGGCGGTGCTGCCCAGCCGGCCCAACAGCAGGTTGGCGTCCGTCACGGCCGGCTCGTCACCGCCACGCCCGTAGCAGGCCGGGCCCGGGAAGGCGCCGGCGGAACGGGGGCCGACCCGGAGCGCCCCGCCCTCGTCGGACCAGGCGACGCTGCCCCCGCCGGCGCCCACCGTGTGCACGGCGACCGCCGGCAGCCGGCACGGGTAGCCGTCCACTGCCCGCTCGTAGGCGACCTCGGGGCGCCCCCCGTCGATGCGGCACACGTCGGTCGAGGTACCGCCCATGTCGAAGGACACGAGGTGATCGTGCCCGAGGGCCTTGCCGAGCTCGGCGGCGGCCACCACCCCGCCCGCCGGCCCCGACAGCAACACCGCCGCGGGCAGCTCCGCCGCCCGCCCGGCAGGTATCAGCCCGCCGGACGAGCGCATCACCAGGACTCCGGGGCCGAGCCCGGCGCCGGTGACCGCACCGGCGAGCCGCTGCAGGTAGGCGCTGACGACCGGGGTGAGGTAGGCGTTGAGCACTGTCGTGGACGTGCGCTCGTACTCGCGGAACTCGGGAGCGGTGCCGCCCGAGGTGGAGACGGCGGCGCCGGGCAGCGCCCGCCGCAGCTGCGCGGCGACCTCCTGCTCGGCGGCCGGGTCCACGAACGAGTAGAGGAGAGCCACCGCCACGGCCTCCGGCCGGGCCGCGGCCACCGCTGCGGCCATCCCCTCGCCGGCGGCCGGGTCGCGCGGCTGCTCGAAGCGCATCGCCGGAGGCACCAGCGGCAGCGGCCGGTCCGCGAAAGGGTCGTAGAGGGAGGGACGGTCCTGCCGCCCGATCTCGATGACGTCGGCGAACCCGGCCGAGGCAACCAGAGCCGTGCGGGCGCCCTTGCGCTCGAGCAGGGCGTTGGTGGCCACAGTGGTGCCGTGCAAGAACCTCCCGAGAGGCCGGCCGGCGGCCAGGGTCGAAGCGCCCGCGACGACACCGTCAGACTGGTCCGCGGTGGTGGCGACCTTGCCGGCGCGGAGTTCCCGGCCGTCCCAGAGCGCCAGGTCGGTGAAGGTGCCGCCGACATCGACGCCGAGGATCACCGCTACGATGCGCCGCCGCAGTCCGCGGAGGAGCGCATGCCGGTCATCGTCAGCCCGACCCCCAACCCGAACGCTCTCAAGTACGAGGTCGGCGTCGAGGTCGGCGGGCCCAAGGCGTACGCGGCCGGCAGGGAGTGCGACGACCCCATGGCGGCGGCCCTGCTCGAGCTGCCGGGCGTGACGAGCGTGTTCATGTCGGCCGATTTCGTCACGATCTCAAAGGCCCCCGACGCCACCTGGGAAGGCATCGCCTCCCCCGCCAAGCAGATCATCGAAGAGCACTTCGACGGTTAGCGCCGACCTCACCCGGGAACCCGGCCCCGCACCACCCGCCACGGCTCGCGGTGCGTGACCGGACCGATCGGAGCGATGCGCGGTACGAAGTCCACGAACGCCGTCCAGGCGGCCGCGAGCCGATCCGGCGTCGCCAACCCGCTGCCGCGGAAGCTGCGCTGCTTCGCAAACTCCAGGTAGGAGAGCCGGTCCGGCACCTCGACGACGGTCTCGTCCACGTCCACGCCTTCGACGTCCTTGAAGCCGGCCCGGATCAGCTCGACGGCGAGATCGGTGGGAGCGGCGAGCATGGCGCGCAGCCGGGGCACGACCTCGGGGAGGGCCGCGTAGAAGAAGCCGTCGGGATAGAGGCGAGCGGGCGAGCGGAGAATGCGGTCGAGGTCCCACTCGGCGAGCACGACCGTTCCGCCCGGCGCCAGCAGCCGGCGGGCTTCGGCGACGGCTTCGAGCAAGCCCTCGACGCCGTCCCAGGCGTGGCGCATCACCACCAGCCCGGCACTGTCGCCGGCGAGGTCGGAGGTGGCGGCCAGGTCCCCAGCCGGCGGGTCCCTGGTGAGCAAGGCAAACGAGTCGGTCGACGCGGCCAACGGCTGCCCGCCGGACCGAAAGCAGGCGTCGGCGAACACCGGCGCTTCCTCGCCGACCACGACGGCCACGCCGCCCCAGTCGACGCCGAGGCTGCGCAGCGTCGGCATCCATTCGCGGCGGCCGGGCGACAGTCGGGTTCTCATCGACGGCAATGTAGTCGTCAACCACAGGATCCATCGCCGGGCCCCATCCATCTGGAACCCCAACCCGGGGCCGGCGCGACCTAGCCCGCCGCCCAAGGGGGACCGGCCGGGGCGCCGTCGGCGCCCACCCACACGACGAGAGGCCAGCGGGAGCCCGCCCCGCCGTCGACGGTGACCACGACCCGCCAGGCAGCGCCGGCCGCGGCGCCGGTCACGACCTCCGGGGCGTCGCCCCAGGCAGCGGCCGCCTCGAGAGCCGCGGCCGCCACACCCGGCGGCGGGGCTCCGGTGGCGGCAGGCCACGGCTCGAAACCGGTATCTACCGGCAGCGGGCTGGGGCTGGGAAGGTCGACCACGGCCCAACCCTCCGCACCCGTCGTCACCGCCACCCCCAGCTCCACGGCGCGGACCGGCAGGCGTTCGACGGCGCCGTCGTCGCCCGCCACGATGGCGCGAAAGGCGACGGTGATCCGGAAGAGCCCGGGCGCGGCCTCCTCGCTGCGGAAAGCCCGGGCCCACTCGACGTAGGACATCGGGGCACCGGCATCGTCGTGCGGCAGGGTCGGCAGTTCGGCACCGGCCGGTAGCGCCTTGCGAAGGTCGAGCGAGCCGATCGGGTCGCGGTCTGCGGTGAAGTAGTCGACAACGAACCACTCCGCCCTGGCCACCGCCGCCCGGGGGGCATCGGCCGGCGGCCCAGCCAGCAGATCGGCTTCGCTGTACGCCACCGGCGGCGGCGGGGTGGACGGGGTCTCAGGTGGCGAGGTGCCGGGCTCGGGCGTCGTGGTGGCTGGGGCCGCGGCGACGGTCGTCGGCGGGGGTGGGCCCTGGCGGTTCAGCGAGCGCGCCGCCACTGCGCCGACTGCGACGGCCAGCAACGCCGCCGCGGCGAGATATGCCAGCCGCTGCCGGGACGGACCGGCGTCGGCGCCGAGCTGCGACCACGGGATGTGCTCGAACTCCTCGGGGTCGTCCACGTCATCCGACCTCGGGGATCGACAGGCGCTGCCCGGGGAAGATGAGGTCCGGGTCGCCGCCTACCACGTCGCGGTTCGCTGCGTAGATGTGTTTCCAGAAGGAGGCCACCTCGGCCGCCGAAGGACGTCCGCCGTGTGCATCTGCGAGTGCCCGGCAGGCGATCGTCCACAGCGAGTCGCCCCGCTCGACCACGTAGGCGGCCCCCGGGGTCGGCACCGTGAGCACGGCGACCTCGGCCGCGGCCCGCACCGCCGGCCCGGCCGCGGGCTCGGCCGGCGAGCGAACGGCGCCGAGCCGCATGGGCGGAGGGGGGAGTGCCGCCCCGGCCGGGGCGGTGCGGGCCAGGACGGCCAGCACGGCGCCGGCAGCCGCCAGCCGCCGCAGGGACGGCAGGGCCCGGAGGGGCATCCGCGCCGCCTGCCGAACCCCGTCGGCGAGCAGGCCGAGGACGAGGTAGGCGGCGGCGACGAAGGCCGTGGCGGCGGCGACGGTGGTACCGGCATCCATGTGTGACCCAAACTACAGGTACCAGCAGTTGACATCAATAGGGTTGAGTGACCGGGCTCGGCCTCCGAACGACTGGACGTCGACGCCCCCCGACGCGGTGTGATCCTGGCCCGGCCCGCCGGCTTCCCGGCGCTAGCCGCCGATGTAGGACATCTCGACCTTGGGAAGGCCGAGGGTGGCCGCCGAACGCAACTCCGAGTAGCGGTCGGTGCGTGCCATCCAGACCGACGTGATGGCGGCTGCGATCTCCTCGTCGCTCGCTCCCGACCGCAGGAGCGCCCGCAAGTCGTCGCCGCCGGTGGCGAACAGGCAGGTGTACAGGGTTCCCTCGGCCGACAGCCGGGCCCGGGTGCAGTCGCCGCAGAACGGCCGGGTGACCGATGAGATCACGCCGATCTCGCCCTCCCCGTCCGCGTAGCGCCAGCGGCGGGCGACCTCCCCCCGGTAGTTGGGATCGGCCGGCTCGAGCGGCATCTCCGCCGAGATGCGGGAGACGATCTCGGCGGCCGGCACGACGTCATCGAGCCGCCAGCCGTTGCTGTGGCCGACGTCCATGTACTCGATGAACCGCACGATGTGGCCCGTTCCCTTGAAGTGGCGGGCCATGTCCACCACCCCGGCGTCGTTGACGCCTCGCTTGACCACCACGTTCACTTTGACCGGGGTCAGCCCGACGGCGGCCGCCGCCTCGATGCCGTCAAGCACGAGCGCTACCGGGAAGCCGACGTCGTTCATCGCCATGAACACTTCGTCGTCGAGCGAATCGAGGCTCACCGTGACCCGGTTCAGCCCGGCGGCCGCCAGTGCCTCCGCCTTGCGAGCCAGGAGCGAGCCGTTGGTGGTCATCGTGAGGTCGTCGATCCCGGGGATCGCCGCCAGCATCGCCGCCAGGTCCTCGACCCCCCGCCGCAGCAGCGGCTCGCCGCCCGTCAGCCGCACCTTGGAAACGCCGAGGCTCGTGAACAGCCGGGTGAGCCGGGTGATCTCCTCGAAGCTCAGGAGGAGGTCACGCGCCAGGAACTCGTAGTCGCGGCCGAACACCTCCTTGGGCATGCAGTAGCGGCACCGGAAGTTGCACCGGTCGGTCACCGAGATACGGAGGTCGCGAAGGGCGCGGCCCAGGGTGTCCACGGGAGCCATGGCGGAATCGTACCGGAGCCGGCGCCACGACGGTCCGGGCCGAGCGCGCCTCTAATTCAGGCCGAACGTCCCCGACACCGGCAGGAAGTTGCCGGAGCCCACCGGGAACGACTCGTCGGCGACCCCCTGGGTGAGCGTGTCGCGCTGGTAGAACGTGCGGTCGCCGGGCCGGAAGACCGCCGGGGTGTCCTTGCCGTCGACCACCCCCCAGTCCCCGGCGACGAACCGGTCGCCCGGGTCCCCGAAGATGATCGACCCGTCGGCGATGCCCGTCGTGAGTGTGTCGCGCCAATAGAACAGGCCCGTCGACTCCCGGTGCAGCCCGATCTCGTCGATGCCGTCTCCGTCCCAGTCGCCCACCACCGGCTTGTCGCCGAGGTCGCCGAACAGGAAGGAGAAGTCGGCCGCGCCCAGACCGCGGTTGTTCTGCCCCAGTTCGTTGATGATGTAGAAGCGTCCCTCGCCGGGGCGGTAGATCGAGACGGTGTCGCAGCCGTCGCCGTTGAAGTCGCCGGCCAGCGGAAGGTCATTGGGGTCGCCGAAGAAGAAGCGGATGTCGGCGATCTGCGAGCGATTGGCGTTCGCGAGGTACGCGAAGCCGTCGGCGCGGCGGTAGAGGCCCGGGGTGTCGATGCCGTCGCAATCCCAGTCCCCCATGAACGGGGTGTCGCCGGGGTTCCCGAAGAAGAACGACACCTCCTGGGCCCCGAGGCCGCGCACGTGCCAGCGGCCCTGAGTGGGGTCGACCAGCGCCACCGTGTGCGGGATGCGCGGCGGGAAGCGCTCGAAGAACTTCTGCGACGGCACGCACAGCATCCCCCGCTCCCGTGCCACGCCGTTGAGGCGCCCGAACTGGTTGTCGGTGGTGAACGTCATCGGGTTGAAGGCAGTCCCCTGGATCTCGTAGCAGACGAGGTGCCAGCGCCGGTCCTGAACGCGGGTGAGCTTGCCGTCGTGAACCTTGGCGGCCGGGTTGCACAACAGCAGCGGGCGCGACACCACGGTGGTGGCGTTGCCGAACTGATCGACGAGCGCGACCGGCCGGTTGAGCTGGTTCCCCGTCACGCCGTAGCAGGCGTAGTGGTCCAGCGCCAGCGGCGGTCCCTGGGTGTTCTTGCTCGACGGGACCGCGGCGATCACCTGCTGGCCGACCTGGAATGTCTGGGTGCCGAACTGGTTGCGCACCACCACGGGCGCGCCCGTGGCGGTGGTGGTGCGGTGCGGGCGCAGGTCGTACATGACCAGGTGAGCGTCGTCGTCGAAGACGGGCAGCCGGTTCTTCATCACCGGGTTGCACAGGTGGTTCGGCTCGAAGACCTCGGTCGGGGCACCTCCGAACTGGTCATGCAGCAGCCGCACCCGGTCCGGCTGGAAGTCGGAGAAGTCGGCGATGTAGCAGAGGAAGTGGTCGAGCGGCGGCTTGGGGCAATGCTCGTGGATGCCGCCGAAGTCGTAGCAGTTGGGGTTCGCCCCCGGGTCGTTGGGCGTGTGGAACGGCGGCAGCGTGTTGATGCGGTCGTTCTCGACGCGCAGAGAGCCGGGCACGAGACCGAGCGGCGTGTCGACCTGGAAGTTGACGTCGAAGAAGCTGTCCGCCGGGAAGTCGCCGCGCGGGGTGGAGGCCATCACCTTGCCGGCGGACGCCAGGGCGGGATCCTCGACGATCGTCATCGGGATGGCGGCCACCCGCTGGGTGTCGTTGCACGGCGAGTCGGAACGCAGGTTCGCCAAGCCGCTGAGCTGCATGGCGACGATCTCGACGTCGATCTCGCGGCGCCCGTCGCTGCGGGTCTCGGGGTTGCCGCGCCGCACCACGGTGGGGCCGACCCCTTCGAAGTCCACCGGGCACCGGCCCAGCGGCGTGTCCAGCACCAGCCGCCGCAGCGTCATCTCCGACTCGAACACGTCGAAGCCGGCCGGCGGGAACACGTCACGGATGACCGGGACGGGGTGGCACCCGGGGTCGGCGTCGTCGGTGGCACCGTCGCCGTCGTTGTCGGCTCCGTCCATGCATGAGGCGGGGATGGCGAAGCTCTCCGGCGTCTTGAACGGGTCGCCCGCATCGGCGCCGAGCA
>CAYGCW010000058.1:0-807 GCA_964348465.1 uncultured Acidimicrobiia bacterium
GGTGCATCATCGCCTGCGGAGAAAGAGTCACTCTTCCACCGCCTCCGTCGACTCTGCCTCCGCCTCCGCTTCGGCGTTCTCGGTGGAGGGCATGCCCTCGACGTCCACCAAGCCGGGCCAGGGCTTGACCTCCCGGCTCAGCAACGGGTAGGACTTGCGGAGCGGGAAGCCCTCGAAGGCATCCGGAAGGTAGAGTTTGACGAGGCGCGGATGGCCGCGGAATTCGATGCCGAACATCTCGTACGCCTCGCGCTCGTGCCAGGCGGCGCCCCCGAACAGGGGCGTGAGCGAGTCGATCACCGCGTCGTCCTTGGGCACGTCGGCGGAGAGGATCACCCCCCGGTCGTCCACCACGGTCGACAGCCGGCACAGGACCTCGTAGCGCTCCTCGAGAGCGTCGGGTTCATCCACCGCATCGCCCACGGCGACGTCCTTCGCCCAGTCCACCGCCGACAGCCAGGAGAAGAAGTCCAGCCCCTGGTCCCTGGCGGCGGCGACCGCCTCCACCCAGCGCTCTCGCTCGACGCGGACCTTGGCGGTGCCGAAGTCGGCTCCGTGCTCGACGGCGCCCACGGCCTCGGCCACCGCCGCGGCGAACGACGCGACCTGGTCGGCGTCGCCTCCGGTCTCCTCTTCGACGAGGGGAGGCTCAGACGGGCTGTCGGTCACGCTCGCTCCACTTCTCACGAATGTCCTCGTGGGTGATCTTCTCCTGCAGGAGCACGATCCCCTCCATGAGCGCCTCCGGCCGCGGGGGGCAGCCGGGCACGTAGACGTCGACGGGGATGATCTGGTCGACCCCCTTGG
>CAYGCW010000058.1:817-11152 GCA_964348465.1 uncultured Acidimicrobiia bacterium
AGTCCCAGTACGGGCCGCCGCAGTTGGAACAGGACCCCATCGAGATGACGTACTTGGGATCCGGCATCTGGTCGTAGAGCCTGCGAATGGCGGGCGCCATCTTGTCGGTCACCGTGCCCGCCACGATCATCAGGTCGGCCTGACGAGGCGAGGCCGGCAGCGGGATGATCCCGAAACGCATGAAGTCGTAGCGGGGGCCCGACGCCGCCATCATCTCGATGGCGCAGCAGGCCAGGCCGAACTGGAACATCCACAGCGAGTACTTGCGGGACCAGTTGAGGAGCCACGAGATCGGCTTGGGGAATCCCATCACGAGGATGAGGATGAAGATCAGCATCTCGACCACCACGAAGAGGCCGAGGCCCGCGTCCTGGAACGCCTCCAGCTCGATGGCCCACGGGAACACGAACACGGCCTCGACGTCGAAGATGAGGAACAGCAGCGCGAAGATGTAGTAGCGGATGTGGCTCTGGCTCCAGCCGCCGCCGACCGGGTCTATGCCGCACTCGTAGATGGTGGACTTGACCTTGGAAGGGTTGCGGGGCTGAACGAGGCGGGAGAGCCCGATGGCGACTCCGACGAGCAGCACCCCCAGCCCTGCGAACGCCGCCACCGTGATGTAGTCGTGGAAGTACGCCGTCACCCGCTACCCCTCGTCCGCATCAGCCTTCTGCACCGGCGAGAGTATAGGAGTTGCCGACCCCCCGGCCGGAAACCGCTCTCAGGCCGGGGGACGGCCGACGACGTGGCTACCCTCGCCGGCCGTGAGGGCGCCCGACTACGCAGGTGGCTCGCTGGTGAACCTCGTGGCCGAGGTGGAGCACCGGCTCATCGGCTCGGCCGCATGGTCCCGCCTCCACGCCGGGGGCGCCGCGGCGATCCCGTCTGCCGCCTCCTACGTCCTCGTGCTGTTCGACGGCCTCGGGGATGGCCAGCTCTCCCACCCCGAGGCCGCATCGATCCGCGCCGACCGAGCCGGCGCGCTGGACACTGTCTTCCCGACCACCACCACGACCGCCCTCGCCAGCGTGGCCACCGGCCTGCCTCCGGCCGCCCACGGCCTGCTCGGCTATCAGCTGTGGCTGCCCGAAGCCGACACGGTGGTCAACACCATCAAGTGGACCACGCTCTGGGGGGAGGCGGTGGAGCACGACTACGACCGGTTCCTCCCGGCCCCCAACCTGTGGGAGCGGCTCGCCGGTGCCGGGGCCGAGCCGGTCACGGTCCAGCCCGGCAACTTCACCGGTTCGCCGCTGAGCCGGGTGCTGTACCGCGGCTGTCGCTGGGAGCCCGCGTACACGGTCGAAGAGCTGGTCGAGGCGACGCTCGAGCTCGCCGGGCCCCCGGGGCGGCTCGTCTTCACCTACGTGCCCCACGTCGATTTCGCAGCACACGTGTTCGGGCAGCACAGCACCGAGTACGCCGAGGCGATGCAGATCGCCGCCGCGGTGTGGGAACGGCTGGCGGCGGGGCTCCCGCCGGGCACCACGCTGGTCGGCACCGCCGACCATGGACACGTCGACATCCCCCGCGAGCGACAGCTGCGGCTCGCGGCCGACCAGCACACGGGGCGCCGCTTCTACGGTGACTCGCGGGCGATGTTCGTCAACGGCGACGGTGCGCCCCTGGCGGCCGAACTCCCGGCCACGTGGGTCGCCTTCCCCGAGATGGAGGCGTGGTGGGGTCCGGGCAAGCGGCATCCGGCGTTCGACGCCAGAGCACCGGACGGGGCTCTGGTGGCGGACGAAGGGTGGGCGCTGCTGCACCGCCACAGCGACGACCGTCTCACCGGACATCACGGGGCGCTGACCGACGCCGAGCGCACGGTGCCGCTGCTCGTCGCGCTCCCCGCCTGAGCCTACGGCGTCGCCCAGGGGTTGCCCGCCCTCCTGTCGTCAGACGGCCACGAACAGCCGCTCGGCGGCGAACACCCCGACTCCCACGGAGAGATCGCCGTCGACCCGCACCGTCAACGTGCCGTGGGGAGCTCTTCGCTCGACCGTGACGAGAGCTCCGGGACGCAGGCCCGACTCGTCGAGGAAGCCCATCATCTCCTGGTCCAGCTCTAGCTCTTCCGAGATGCGCTCCAGCCGGCGCTCTTCACCCGGGCTCAGTTCGGTCAGCGCCTTCATCTTCGGCGGCTGGTAACCGGCGCCGGGGATCGGGTTGCCGTGCGGGCAGGTCTTGGGGTCGTCCATCACCGCCCACATCGCCTTCTCGACGTCGGCGGAGATCATGTGCTCCCAGACCGACGCCTCCTCGTGCACCTTGGACCAAGGAAGCTTGAGCACCTCGGAGAGGAAGCGCTCGGCGAGGCGGTGCCTGCGCACGACGACCTCGGCCAGGTGCCGCCCCTCGTCCGTGAGCCTGATCGACTCGCCGACCTCCACGAGACCCTCGGCGGCCATCTTGCGCAGCATCTCGGAAACGCTCGGTCTGCTGACGCCCAGCCATTCTGCGATACGCGCCTGGATGACATCGATGGACTCCTCCTCGAGCTCGTAGATGGCCTCCACGTACTCGCGGAAGGTGGCGCGGTAGGAGCTGGCTTCCATGGAGCCATCGTAACCCGGCCCGTTAGGCACGGCTAACACGAAGCGTTAGGCTTCTTTGCACTACCGCCGTAGTGCAATCATTTCCCGTCCCCGGTGAGGTCATGAAGCGACTCGCAACAGTGATCGGACTTCTGGTCGCGGTGCTGGCGGGCTGTGGCGACGACGGCGGTACGCTCACCGTGTACTCGGGCCGGAGCGAGGACCTCGTCGGCCCCCTCATCAGTCGCTACGAGGAGCAGACCGGGGTGGGGGTGACCGTACGGTACGCCGGCAGCACCGAGTTGGCGGCCACGCTGCTCGAGGAGGGCGACCGCACGCCCGCCGACGTGTTCTTCGCTCAGGATCCCGCCTCGCTGGGAGCGGTCGCTGCGGCCGGCATGTTCACCCCGCTCCCCCCCGACCTGCTCGGCGAGGTCCCCGGGCGATTCTCGGACGGCGCCGGCCGATGGGTGGGCGTCTCGGGCCGCGTGCGGGTGGTGGTGTACAACACCGACGCCATCGACGCGGGTTCTCTGCCCGACACCGTCGCCGGCTTCACGACGCCGGAGTGGAAAGGCCGGCTCGGCATCGCCCCGACCAACAGCTCCTTTCTGGCCTTCGTCGCCGGGATGATCGAGAGCGAGGGAGAGGCGGAGACCCGCGGGTGGCTCGCGGGCATCGCCGCCAACGACCCGATCACCTACGCCAACAACTCGTCGATCGTCGACGCCGTGGCGCGCGGCGAGGTGGATGCCGGCCTCGTGAACCACTACTACCTGCTGCGCGCTGCAGACGAGCAGGGAGGCGTCGACGCAGCCAACCACTTCCTCGCCGCCGGCGACCCGGGAGCACTCGTGATGCCGGCAGGGGCGGGAGTGCTCGCCGCCGGAGACGAGGACGCCGCCCTCGACTTCGTCCGCTTCCTGCTCTCGCAGCCGGCGCAGGAGTACTTCGCGCTCGAGACGTTCGAGTTCCCGCTGGCAGAGGGCGTCACGTCTCCGACCGGATTGCCGCCGCTGGGGTCGCTGTCCGGGCCCGACATAGATCTCTCGTCGCTGGCCGGCGCCCTCGACCGCGCCACCGTCCTCGTCACCGACGCCGGACTGCTGTGACCGCCGAGTTCGGCACCGACCTCGGCGTTCTCGAGGCGCCGGTCCAACCGGTCGAGACCCCCCCGGCGGCGCGTCGCCCGCGGCCACCGTGGTGGCTGTGGGCGGCCGCCCTGGCCGTGCTCCTGCCGGTCGTGACCCCGCTGGTGGCGCTGGCGGCTCGGGTGATCGCCGACGGGGGGGACGCCGGCTCGGTCCTCTTCTCGGCGAGAACGGCGACGCTCCTCGTGAACACCATGGCCCTGACGGCCGCCGTCACGCTGACGTCGGCGGCCATCGGCATGACCAGTGCGTGGCTGACCATCCGCACCGATCTGCCGGCCGCCCGGCTCTGGTCGGCGCTGGCAGCCCTGCCGAAGGTGCTGCCGTCGTACGTCGTCGCCCTCACCCTCATTGCCGCCTTCGGGCAGGGAGGGATCCTGGCCGGGACCCTCTCCCCACTGGGCATCGAGCGGCTGCCGGCCGCCTCGGGGGGGATCGGGGCGTGGGCAGCGCTGACGATCGCGACCTACCCGTTCGTGCACCTGATCGTGGGCTCGGCCCTCCGGAAGCTGGACCCGGCGCACGAG
This sequence comes from uncultured Acidimicrobiia bacterium, assembly GCA_964348465.1. Taxonomy (GTDB): domain Bacteria; phylum Actinomycetota; class Acidimicrobiia; order Spongiisociales; family JAOTWH01; genus CAYGCW01. The sequence continues at coordinate 5,030 of CAYGCW010000058.1, forward strand.
GAGGCCGCCCGCGGGCTGGGCGCGTCCCGCTGGCGGGCGTTCCGCACCGTCGTGCTGCCCCAGTTGCGGCCTTCGCTGGCCGCCTCTTCGCTGCTGGTCGCGCTGTACACGCTGTCGGACTTCGGAGCCGTCTCGCTCATGCGGTTCGACGCCTTCACCCGAGTCATCTACGCGCAGTATCAGGGCCGGCTCGACCGCACCCCGGCGGCGGTGCTGGCGCTGGTGCTGATCGTCATCGCCGGCCTCGTGCTGTGGGCCGAGTCCCGGACCCGGGGGCGGGCCGCCTATTTCGGCCGCCGGGCGGCGCGGCCGGCGCCGCGCCTCCGTCTGGGGCGCGGATGGCGGGTAGCGGCGCAGGCGTTCCTGGGCGCGCTGGTGTCGGCGGCGCTGCTACTGCCGATCGGGGTGCTGGTGGCCTGGGTGGCCAGAGGCGTACGCCGGGGCGACCCCCCGCCGATTCCCTGGGACGCCGCCTGGGGTTCGCTGTGGGTCTCGGCGGCCGCGGCGGGCGTCGCCCTCATCGGGGCCGTCCCGATTGCGGTGCTGGTCGTGCGCCACCGCTCGCGCGCCACGGTGTTGTTGGACCGCGCGGTCTACGGGGTGTTCGCCCTCCCCCACATCACGGTGGCCCTGGCCATGGTGTTCTTCGCCGTCAATTACCTGGGGCCGCTGTACCAGGGCTTCACGCTGCTGATAGTCGTCTACGCCGCGGTCTTCATGCCGCAGGCGAGCGGCGCGGCGCGGGCGGCCCTCGAGCAGGTCAGCCCGCACCTCGAGGAGGCCGCCCGCAGCCTCGGCCGGCGACCCTTCCGGGTGCTCTTCGAGATCACGATCCCCTTGATCGCCAAAGGTTTGCTCGCCGGCGGAGCCCTCGTGTTCCTGACCACGATGAAGGAGCTTCCGGCGACGCTGCTGCTGCGCCCTTCCGGGTTCGACACCCTGGCGGTGGACATATGGTCGGCAGCCAGCGAGGGTCTGTTCAGCCGAGCGGCGGCGCCTGCCCTGCTGCTCGTGGCGGTATCGGCGGTGCCCCTCTACCTGCTGGTCGGGAGGCGCCATGCCGGCTGATACTTCTCCGGCCGCGATCCGCTGTGTCGGCATCACGAAGCGGTTCGGCGCCGCGCGCGCCCTCGATGGCTTCGACCTCTCGGTCGCTCCCGGGTCGATTCTTGGCCTGCTGGGTCCCTCGGGATGCGGCAAGACCACGGCGCTGCGGGTGGTCGCCGGGTTCGAGGTCCCCGACTCGGGTACCGTCCAGATCGGCGGAAGGACGGTGGTCGGACCCGGGGTCTTCGTCCCCCCTGAGGAGCGCCGGGTGGGCATGGTGTTCCAGGACTACGCGCTGTTCCCACACCTGAGCGTGCGGCGCAACGTGGCGTACGGGCTCGGCGCGGGCAAGGATGCGCAGCACCGGGCGTCCGAGGTGCTGGAGCTGGTCGGCCTCGCGGCCCGCAGCGAGGCGATGCCCCACGAGCTGTCGGGCGGGGAACAGCAGCGCGTGGCACTGGCTCGGGCCCTCGCCCCCCGCCCGGAGGTGATCCTGCTCGACGAGCCGTTCTCGAACCTGGACGCCCCGCAGCGAGACCGGATGCGGCGCGAGGTCCGCACGATCCTCGTCGAGGCCCGCGCGACGGCGGTGTTCGTGACTCACGACCAGGAGGACGCCCTCGCCATGAGCGACGAGGTGGCGGTCATGCGGGAGGGGGCAATCCTCCAGGTGGCGTCGCCCGACGACGTCTACCACCGACCGGCCACACCGTGGGTGGGCCGCTTCCTGGGCGAAGGCACCCTGATCTCCGGCGAGGCGGCCCGCGGGCGGGCGACGACCATACTCGGCGAGATCCCGCTGTCCACCCCTCTCGAGGGCCCGGTCGACGTTCTCGTCCGGCCGGAGGCGGTTCGGGTCACGGCCGACCCGGGCGGGCCGGTGCGGATCGTGGGCCGCGAGTTCTACGGGCACGACCAGCTCCTGACCCTCGAGCTTCCGGACGGCGCCCGCATCCAGTCGCGCCTCGGCCCGACCCCCGTCTTGTTGCCGGGGGAGCGGGTGGTGGTGGCCGTCGACTACGTGGTGGCGTTCCCGAAACCCTGAGGGAAGGCCCTGGCGCGGGCAGAGCGCGAAACCGGTAGTGTTGATGACAGTCGACTCGGGCTGGAGATGCCTGGATCAGGGGGATCGTTTCCGGTGACTCGTGTCGGTGCCGCGCTGCTGTTGGGGGCTGCAACCGTACTCGGGCTGCTGGTGGGAAGCGTGGGAGCTGCCGAGGGGTCGGAGGGCGTGGGGCTCTTCGAGCCCGACCAGGGGCGGTGGCACTTGCGCGACCCGGACACGGGGGCGATCGACACGTTCTTCTTCGGCAACCCGTTCGACGTCCCGATCATGGGCGACTGGGACTGCGACGGTATCGACACCCCGGGGCTGTTCCGCCCCAGCGACGCCTTCTTCTACCTGCGCGACCGCAATCGGCCGGGCGTCGCGGACCTGCGCTTCTTCGCAGGCGACCCCAACGACATCCCGCTGGCCGGGGACTGGGACGGCGACGGGTGCGACACGGTGGGCCTGTTCCGACCGTCGCAGAACGTCATCTTCTTGTTCAACGAGCTGGGAGACAACAACAAGGGCCTCGGCGCCGCCGACGTCAGCTACGCGTTCGGCGACCCGGGCGACAAGCCGTTCGCAGGCGACTTCGACGGCGACGGTGAGGACGAGATCGGCCTCCACCGCGAGACCACCGGCCTCGTGTACTACCGCCGAACCCACACGACCGGAATCGCCGACGAGCAGTTCGTCTTCGGGGACCCCGGCGACCGGCTCATCGCCGGCGACTGGACCGACGACGGCACGGACACCGTCGGAGTGTTCCGGCCTTCGCTCACGACGTTCTTCCTGCGATACCGCAACGCGCAGGGCAATGCCGACGAGCAATTCCCCTTCGGCGAGAGCGACTGGCTGCCGGTAGCCGGCGTCTTCTCGCTGCCGCCCAACCAGGCGCCGGTGGCGGCGGACGACAAGTACATCGTGGGTGACGGCCTGGTCCTGGACGTGCCCGCCACGGGAGTGCTCGCCAACGACAGCGACCCTGACGGCGATCCGCTCATGGCCCAACTCGTCGCCGGCCCCCGGCGCGGCACCCTCAACTTGCGGCCCAACGGTTCCTTTGTCTACACGCACGACGGCAGCGGCCCCGGCAGCGACAGGTTCGTCTACCGGGCGAGCGACGGGACGGCGTCCGCCCGCGCCACGGTGGAGATCGTGATCACCGAGCGGAACCTCCCGCCGGCCTTCGCGGACCAGAGCTTCGAGGTGCCGGAGCGCAGCCCCAAGGGCACCATCATCGGATTCCTCGAGGTGTCGGACCCGAACCCGTCCGACAGGCTGTCGTTCAAGCTGGGCACGGTGCCGGGAGACCGCTTCGGCCTGCTGCTCCGCAAGGACGGCTGCCCGCGACAGGCGTGCCTCGTGACGGCCGTCGACCCCGAGACCGGCAACTCCAAGCCGCCGGGAACGCTGCCCGATGCCCAGCTGCTCGACTACGAGACCAACCCGGGGCCATTCCAGTTCAGGGTGATCGTGACCGACGACGGCAATCCACCCCTCACCACCCGCGCGACCATGTCCGTGAGCCTCAAGCCGGTCAACGACAACCGGCCCGTCCTCCCGGCGCAGACGCTCAGCGTGGACGAGAACCTGGCGGTGGGCACCGCGGTCGGGTCGATCGGCGCCGATGACGCCGACGACCCCGGCGACACCCTCACCTTTGCGATCGTCGACGACTGTGTGACGCCGGGCCCGGCCGGCAACTCGGTCTTCAAGGTCGACGCGGCCGGGCAGGTCACCGTGAAGAACCAGACGGCCCTCAACTTCGAGAAGTACCCGTCCCACAGCATCACGTTCAGCGTCCAGGTCAACGACAACGGGACGGTTCCTCGTTCGTTGCACGACTGCGACCTGGTCACCCTGGAGATCGAGGACGTCAACGAGCCGCCCAGCGTGGAAGACGACGCCACGATCACCGTCGTCGAGAACACGCCGCCCGACTCCATCGTCGCCAACGTCGCCGCCACCGATCCCGACAACACCGGCCCCCACAGCGGTCCCCAGTCCGGCCCGCTGGAGTACGAGATCCTGAGCTCGACCGGCCCCGGCACATACACCATCGACGGCGACGGGAACCTCAAGGTCGGGGTTCCGCGCAACTACGAGTCGCCATACCCCGCACCCGCCAACGTGATCGTCGTCAAGGTGACCGACGCCGGTACGCCGGTGCTGACCGACACCGCGACTTTCACGATCAACGTCCTCGACGAGAACGATCCGCCGATCGCCGTCGACGACCCTGCACTGGGCTCGGAGCCGCTGTTCGTCACCAACGAAAACGCGTCGCTGGACACATCGTCCGTCCTCGCCAACGACATCGACGAGGACCTCGAGCCGCTTCCCGACAAGCCGAGCCTCGTGGTGTCGTCGCTGGACGCCACCTCCGTCAAAGGCGCAGCACTGACGCTGCTGGGCGGGGGCCGGGTCCGGTACGACCCGACCGGTTCGGCGGCCCTCCAGCAGCTGGCGCTCTCCGAGGTCGTGACGGACGAGTTCGACTACACGGTGCGCGACCCGGAGCTGGCGACCGACATCGGCACGGTGTTCATCACGGTGCACGGGCGCAACGACCCGCCGACCGCGTCGAACATGGCGATCTCCGCCACCGAGGATGGGGCGCCGGTGTCGCTGCCGTTCCTCGCCGATGACGTCGACAACGACGACACCCAGGGCAGCCTCAACTACACGATCGTGGGGCCGGTGCCCCCAGGGTCGGGATCGGTGGCCAACAACAACGACGGCACGTTCACGTTCGACCCGAACCCGGGCCTGGACTTCCAGGACCTCCCCGCTGGTGTCGAGCGAACCCCCAAGCCCAAGTTCACGTACCAGGCCCAGGACTCCCACGGAGAGTTCACGGCCATCCGCACGGTCACGATCACGGTCACCGGCGTCAACGACGCCCCCATCATGTCGACCGCGACCCCGTTCTTGACGTCGATCACCGAGGACGATGTCACCTCGGCAGGAGACCTGGTCACGGACCTCGTCGGCATCTCGATCACGGACGCCGACACCGCCGCGGTCGAGGGAATCGCCATAACGACGAAGACCGGAAACGGCAGCTGGGAATACAACCTCGACGGGGACCCGGGCTCGTGGACGGCGTTTCCGGTGGTCTCCAACTCGGCTGCGCTGCTGCTCAACGCCGACGCCGACACCCGTATCAGATACGTGCCCGACACGAAGAACGGCGAGACGCCGACGTTCACCTACCGGGGCTGGGACCGCACCTCCGGGACCGAGGGCGGCACCGCCGCGACGACGCCGAACGGCGGCACCACTGCCTTCTCGTCCCTCGTGAACACCGCCAAGGTCGTCGTCACCGACCTCAACGACACCCCGGTCGCCACCGCCGGCGCCGACCAGGCCGTGGCCGAGGGGGCGACGATCACCCTCGACCCTGCAGCGACGTTCACCGACGTCGACAACGGGGACCTCCACTCCGCGACGATCGATTGGGGCGATGGTTCCCCGCCGACGGCCGCAGTCGTCAACAACGCCGTCGACAAGGTGATCGGCTCGCACGTGTATGCCGACAACGGCTCCTACACGGTCACGATCACGGTGAAGGACGACAGCGGCGACGCGGCCACCGAGACGGCCCCGCCGGTGACCCTCACCGTCACCGTCAACAACGTGGCGCCCACCCTCGACGCCGGCACCGACCAGACCGTGAACGAGGGCGTCACGGTGTCGCTCGATCCGGCCACCTTCAACGACAAGGGGACCCTGGACACCCACACCGCCACCATCGACTGGGACGACGGCACCGCCATCGAAGCCGGCACCGTCACCGAAACCCCCACCGGACCCCCCGGATCCACCGCCGGCACCGACGGCACCGTCGCCGGCTCCCACGTCTACGCCGACAACGGCACCTACACCGTCACCGTATGCGTCACCGACGACGACACCGCCACCACCTGCGACACCCTCACCGTCACCGTCAACAACGTGGCGCCCACCGTCGACGCCGGCACCGACCAGACCGTGAACGAGGGCGTCACGGTGTCGCTCGATCC
>CAYGCW010000059.1:0-4827 GCA_964348465.1 uncultured Acidimicrobiia bacterium
GCTCGATGGGGTTCTGGGTGGCGATGACCATGAACGGCGGCGGCAGCCGACGGGTGACGCCGTCGACGGTCACCTGCCGCTCCTCCATCGCCTCGAGGAGGGCCGACTGCGTCTTCGGGCTGGCGCGGTTGATCTCATCGCCGAGCACGACGTTGGCGAACACCGGGCCCGGCCGGAACACGAATTCGGTGCGGTCCCGGTCCCAAACGGAGACGCCGGTGACGTCGGACGGAAGCAGATCGGGGGTGAACTGGATGCGGTGAAACGTGCAGTCGAGGGACCGGGCCAGCGACTTGGCGAGGAGCGTCTTGCCGACGCCGGGAACGTCCTCCACCAAGGCGTGGCCGCGCGAGAGCAGGGTGAGGATGATCAGGTCGATGACCTGCCGCTTGCCCTGGATCACCAGTTCCATGTTCGAGGCGATCGTGTCGAATCGCTCGGCGAACCAGCGCAGATCGGTGTCGGCAACGGTCTGGGCGGTCATCGACGATCGAGCTCCTGTGATTCGGGGGTGCCGACAGGTTATCAGCACGCGGGTTTTCCGGAACCGCCCCGGGTATGATCGCCCCGCCCGTGGATGCCCAGATGACTCGACCGCGGCTCGCAGCGCTCGTGGCGGTGGCCCGCCACCCCTCCCTCTGGACGGAGGGCATCAGGGCCGCGGCCGCCTTGACGTCGCGCCGCTGGTGGCGCCGGCCGCCGTTCCTGCCCGTCCCGGATCGGGCTTACGTCCGGTGGCGGATATCTACTGCCTACGGCCCGGCCGATGATCCGATCCGCGTCGAAGACCTCGTGGAATACCTACGGTGGCGACGCCGCCAGCGCCCGCGGTGAGCCCCGAGTTGGCCGAGCCCACCATCCGCGAGGAGCTGCTCGCCGTAGCCGGGGTCGCCGAGGCCGAGGTCGACCTCACGGACGGCGTGCCCAGCGGCGTGCGGCTGCGGCTGAACCCGGATGCCGACCCGGCCGCGATCGGCGAACGAGTGCAGACCATCCTCTCGGCGCACGGCATCCGCGCCCGGGTCGGTGTTCCGGAGTGGCCGCCCGCGCCCGACCGGTCGGGCCCGCCGCCTCCGCCGGGGGCCCCCGGCGGGGTGGTCTCACTGGCGGGGTTCGAGGCCGCCGGACGACGCGGCCCGGTCGAGGTGGAGCTGGACGAGGCGCAGCGGTCGCACGCCGGGCCGGAGCCGGCGGGACCGGTCGGGCCGGGGACACCGGCGCCCCTGCTCTACGGGCGGGGGCTGGCGGGCGTGTCGGTCGAGGAAACCCGGGAGGGAGTCGTGGTGACGGTGTCGTCCACCGACGGCCACCGCCAGGCACGCCGGGGCCGCTGGTCGGAAGGGGGGCTCAACGAGACCGTGGTGGCGGCCGTGGCCGCGCTTGCCGGCGAGGAGAGCATGCCTGTGCTCCGGGGCGTCCAGCAGGTGACGGTGGCGGGCACCGCCACCGTGGTCGTGGTGCTCGAGCGGCTCGGCGGCCGCTCCGTGGTGGCGGGTGCCGCCGTCGTGGAGGCCGGCGTTCCGTTCGCGCTGGCGCGGGCCGTCTGGGCGGCGCTTCGTCCCGACTAGTCCGAGCTGCCCACGGCACGGGTGAGCGGGGTAAGACGCGCCGCTGCGGGTGCGGCCGCTGCAGCCGTCAGGAAGTGCGGACCCGGCCCGCCGCATCGCCGGACGAGATGGCCGCCGGTTCGTCGGCGGGAAGCAGCTCGACGACCACGTCCGTTGGCAGGTACTCGACGGGCAGCACCGTCGGCCGCTCGGCCAAGTCGGCTGCCAGGTACTCGCCGGCGCGAGCGAGGACATCCCGGATCAGAAGGCGCGACCGGTCGGCGGGCGGCTGGGCGAGCATCTCGAGCTCCGCAGGCTCCGTGGACAGAACCGGTACGTTGCGGGCCCGGAGGTCCCACAGGATCACCTCCTGCACGATCACGTCGGGCGACAGGGACTCGAGCTCGGCGACCACTATCGCGTCTACTTGCTCCGCCGCGATGATCCCGAGCAGGGCCCGGTAGCCCTCCCGTCCGAGGGCGTGACCAGCCTGCCGGATGTCCTGACACACCGCCACCAGCTGGTGGCCGGTCTCGAGGATCCAGCGGCGAATCCGCTCCGACTGGATGAACGCAGACTGACCCTCTGCAGGGCTCTGAGTCTCTCTGACATAGCCGGCGACGCGCACGCCTACTCCCTCGACTCACCGGGGCACCGGCCCCACTATGGCCGTAGGCATTTTGAGCGTCAAGAGGCGCACCTTCGGTGGTCGTCTCCCTGGAGTCGCCACCCCGGTGGTAATCTCGCCGCCATGGCCCGGGCGCTGGTTCTGAACGCCACCTACGAGCCGCTGTCGGTCGTGTCGCGACGGCGGGCGGTGGTGCTCGTGCTGCGGGAGAAGGCGGAGGTCGTGGAGGAGACGGCAACCGTCTGGAACTCCGAGACCCGCGCCGTCACGGTGCCTTCGGTGATACGCCTCCGCACATTCGTCAAGGTGCCCTATGCCCGGCGCGTTCCGCTCAACCGCAGAGCCGTGTTCGTCCGCGACGATTCACGTTGCCAGTACTGCGGGGACGGTGCCGAGAACCTGGACCATGTCGTCCCCAGGTCGCGCGGCGGAACGCACACGTGGGAGAACGTCGTCGCCGCCTGCCGCCGCTGCAACACTCGCAAGGGCAACCGGACTCCCGCCGAGGCCGGCTTGACGCTGCGGCGCCGCCCGGCGGCGCCTCGCCGGCACGGCTGGCTGTTGGTGAGCCTCGGACCCTCGCTCGACCCTTCCTGGCAGCCCTATCTGCGGGCCTCCTGACGCCGGTCGCGCCGTCCCTACGGCGCCACCGTCGTCGTGGTAGTCGTCGTGGTGGTGTCGGTATCGGTGGCGGTCGGCTCCTCGACCGCCGGCAGCGTCGGCTCGCAAGCGGCGAGGATGCCCTGGAGGTCGTCCGCCTCGCCGAAGCGCGTCGTCGACAACGCCTCGTTGACGGCGCACAGGTAGAGGCCCGAGGCGCTGCGGGTGACCAGGATGATCTGCTGGCGATCGATGTCTTCCACGGGGACCTCCCAGGCCACCACACCCGGCTGCGCCCTTGCTTCGGCGTTGGTGAAGTCGATGCCGGCCCAGATCGCTTCCAGGGCCGCCGACGTCACCCCTCGGTAGGAGCCGTTGTTCTGGTGGTACACCGAGGCGCTCACGAGGGCCTGGGTGAGGATCTCCCTGGCGGCACGGTCTTGGGCCGCCGGGTCCTCCGCCGGTCGCACCCTGGCGACGTCGAAGTCGTGCGATGGAGCGAAGGCGTACGGAATCGTGAACTCGAAGAAGCCGACGTCGCAGAGGGCGGGGTTCATCTCGAGCGTGGCCGGCCCGGTGATGTCGAGCCAGCGGCGGGTGCCGTCCCTGAGGTTGAGGAGCACGCCGTCCGGCGAGTCCGCGACGCTGCCGAGGCGGCCATCGCGCGGCACCCCGAACAGCAGCGCCCGCGGGAAACTCGACACCTCGCCGGCGAGGTCCTCGGTCGCCGGCAGCTCGATCTGGTCGGTGAAGACCTTGCGCAGGAGGGCATCGGGCCCTGCGAACGTCTCGGACGTCACCGCGGCTGCCGACCCGTCCGACCATTGGGCGATCGCCGCCGTGTCCGGGAACGTGATGCCCGGCCAGGCGAGGTCGTCCGCGAAGTTGCGGTTGCCCACCTCGAAGCGGACTGCGAAGACGTGGGTGACGTACTCGACGTTCGGGTTGCCGCACACGAGCGAGCCGTGTTCGATGGCCGTCACCTCGACTCCTGCATCGTCCCAGGGAATCGTCTCCCCGAACGCCAGCGGCTCCGCATCGGATGGCGGCGACCAGCCCGCCCGCATCCCGCGGTCCTCGAGATCCCAAACGACCAGGTCGGCGCCTTGCGGATCGCGGGCTACGAGCTCCAGGTCGTCCGCGATGTCGGTGGGGACCTGGAAGCCCACCGTCCAGCGCGCGGTCATCCCGGGAGGGAGGTCACGCAGGTCGTATTGGCCGACCGTGGTGTGGCGCATCCGCACGCTCCGGAGGGGTCGCTCGATCCCAGCGGCGTCGACCAGCACGAGGCGGGGGAATCCGGGGTGGGAGACGAACGACGAGTCGTTCAGGGTCATCGAGACGGTGAGCTGGTTCCGCATGGCGACGGCGATGCGGACCTCCGTCTTCTCGGCCATCCTCGGGTGAGGGGCTCGGAAGATCGACTGTGCCTCGAGATCCCACAGCGGCGTGGAGAAGCGCTCGCCGAGTTTCAGCTGGGCGGCGGCAAGGGCGACGACCTCTTCCTCGGCGGGTGGCTGCTCGTCGTCGGCCTGCGCGAACAGCTGTCCGGCCGGCGGCGCCACGCCGGCGGCGGCGACCAAGGCTCCGACCGTCAACGCGGCGATCGTATGGCGTATCAACTAGGCCTCCGCAAGGGTCCTCGACCGTGGACGATACCCTCGCTTCGGGTGCCTCAACCTGGCGTTTGAGGGTTTTCCGCAGCCAAGCCACGGAGAGTCCACAAATCGCATGCGAATTCCTACTCTGGGTCCTCGCCGGCCCTCTCAGGGCCGGCCCGGCGCCGCAGTTCGTCGAGTTCGGTTCGGAGCTTCCGCGTCTGCCGCCGCCGCCACCGCCACGCGATCCCGACCAGTTCGTCGACCACGACCCCGGAGATGAACGCAACGAGGATCACGGCGTACAGGGGTACGTTGGCGTCGAGGCCGAGCCACTTCAGCCTGACGTCGCGGGTGTTGGAGACGAGCAGGATCACCGCCGGGACGACGATGAGCAGGTTGACGGCGAGCAGCCCGTACCAGAACCGCTCGGTTCCGTTCCCCTGATCTCCGG
>CAYGCW010000059.1:4837-8054 GCA_964348465.1 uncultured Acidimicrobiia bacterium
TCTTTGTCGATCCAGTCGCGGGCGATACCTTTAATATTACAGCCTTTGTCATTGTTGTGCTGGGCGGGATGGGGAGCGTACCGGGGGCCGTCCTGCGAGCTGGTCTCCGGTCACCGCACGACCAGTACCGGGCACGGCGCCAGGCGGCTGATCTTGCTCCCGATGGATCCGAGTACGCCCTCGAAGCGACCCCGGCCATGCGAGCCGACCACCACGACGTCGCAGGCGTTCTGCTTGGCGTGCTCGACCACGGCTCGCGCCGGGCTCTCCGACTCCACCGACACCACCGTGGCCTCGACTCCCCGGGCGCCTAGCGCCTCCACCAGGCTGGCGGTGCGGGTGCCGGAGACGTCGGTGATGTAGCGGTCCAGCATCGCGTCGTCGCCTGGCCAGCCGGACCGCTCCCGCCGCTCGGTCGAGCGCACCTCGACCGTCTCGTGGTCGAGGATCAGCAACTCCTCGCCGTCACCGTAGAGGCGGCGCAGGTCGCTGAGCAGCGTGCGGGGAACCTCGATGGCGGTGAACACGGTGACGGACCCGTCGTCGCCGGCGAGGCGACGGGCGAACTCGGCGGCTCGCTCGGCATCGAGTTCGCCGTCGGTGGCGACCAGGACGTTCATTCCTACCCCTTCGTCTCGGGCGGTTGGGCGGCACCAGCTTAGGGCTCGGGCTGCTCCATCGCCCGGGCCGCGATGTCGTCCAGCCGCGGCGTCGGGATTCCGAAAGCTGCGGCATGGCGGCGCGCCCGCTCGAGCCGGGCCGGGGCGCTGCGACCGCGGGCACCGTGCCCGGGGTCGGCGGCGAAGGCGCGTTCCATGCCGCGGACGAGGTGCGTGGCGGGCAGGTCGCGCCCTGCGAGAGCCGCCTGGACGGCCAGGATCTCGGTGGCGACGTCCATGGCGAGGTCGCGGTGGTCGGACCACAGCTCCCCGACCGTGCCCCCCGAGACGAGGCCTGCGATGTTGGCGACCAGGATGTAGAGGTTCTTCACGACGAGCTCTTCGGTGAGCTCCTGCTCGTCCGTGACGACCCGCGTCGGTATGTCGATGGCGCCCAGGGCGTCGGCCACGAGGCGGGCCGCCGGACCGAACACGGGCGTTGGCAGGATCACCGTGACGGGCCGGCCGGCCTTCTTCTCGAACCAGACGACCGCGACCGTCGGTTCGCCGATCGAGTGGGCTTCCCAGTCGCGGGGCAGCAGCTCGTTCTGGAGGAGGCCGGCGCGGGCCCGCCAGGGATCCGGGAGGGAAGTCAGCGTCGGGTCGAGGTCGGCCTCGGCGACGGCCACCAGCGCCAGCCCCGGGTCGGGAAGCGTTGCGGCGACCGCCGCCGGGTCGGTGGAACGGAGGACGGGATGGACCGGGTGACCGGCCGCCAGGAAGCCGCGGCCGAAGGTCTGCCCCATCTGGCCCAGTCCGATCACCACCACCGGGCGCTTCATCGTACGTCTCCAGTTCGTCGCCGGCGAGGCACGGTAAACCTACTTCGACCTGGCGCTCCCCGCCCACCGGGAGCTGACCCATCAGATCCGACCCGTCACGCCGCCGGGCCGGCCGGTGGGTGTTCTGGCCGCATCAGTGGGTGCTGGTGGTTGACAAGTGTCATGAAATGGGGCAAAGTGGGGACCACGTGGAGGACCAGGGGGCCCGGCTCGCCGGGCCACCACCAGGCTCGGCTTGCCGGGCCGGCACACAGGGATACGCGATGAGGACGGGCACCCATGTTCCTGGGCGAGTACCAGCACAGCCTGGACGACAAAGGGCGCGTGGTGCTGCCCGCCAAATTCCGCGACAGCCTCGCCGACGGCTGCGTGATCACCAAGGGCCAGGAGCGGTGCCTCTATGTGTTCCCGATGGATCGGTGGGAGAGCGAGGTGGAGCGGGTGAGGCGCCTGCCGCGCACGAATCGGCGCAACCGGAACTACTCCCGCACCTTCTTCGCAGGCGCCAGCGATCAGTCGCTCGACAAGCAGGGTCGGATCATGATCCCACCGGCCCTACGGGAGTACGGCGGACTGGAGAAAGAGGCGACCGTGGTGGGGGTGGCCGACCGGATCGAGATCTGGGCCACCCCGCAGTGGGAGACGGTGTCCGCGGAGGCGGACGAGTCGTACGCCGAGATCGAAGAGACGTTGCATGAGGAAGAAGGAATTTGACCGCTGATGCCTGGTCCATCGTCAGCCCCCCGGATGCCATTTGGAAGGCCCCTTACTCCGCCCGCTTCCATCTTGGCGCCAGCGCTCCGGGGGGCTGACCATGGATCCGGCTGCACCCCCCACTCCCTACCACCGCCCGGTGCTCGCCGCTCAGGTGGCCGACCTGTTGCGCCCCGCCGGCCCGGGCGTGGTCCTCGACGCGACGTTCGGCGGCGGGGGCCACACCAGGGCACTCCTGGAGGCGATGCCCGCGGCGAGCGTGCTGGCGGTGGACCGTGACGCCGACGCGGCGGTCAACGCCGCCGGGCTGGAACGCACCAGCTTCGTCACCGGCAACTTCCGTGACCTCCCGGCGATCCTCGAACGCGCCGGCGTCGTCGAGCTGCGCGCGGCGGTCTTCGACCTCGGCGTCTCCTCCCACCAGCTGGACGAAGCCGGGCGCGGGTTCTCCTATCACCAGGACGGGCCGCTCGACATGCGGATGGGCCCGGATGCCGCCATCGACGCCGACCGTGTCGTCAACGAGTGGCCGGAGCGCGAGTTGGCGCGGATCCTGCGGCGCTTCGGGGAGGAGCGCTACGCGGCGCGCATTGCGGCCGCGATCGTCGCCGCCCGGCCCGTCACCAGCACTCGAGAACTGGCCGAGGCCGTCGCCGGGGCCGTCCCGGCGGCGGCCCGGCGCAGGTCCCACCCGGCCCGGCGGGCGTTCCAGGCAGTTCGCATCGCCGTCAACGAAGAGCTCGAGGCCTTGCAGGAGGGTCTGGACGGCGCCATCGACGCGCTCGGCGGGGGAGGGCGGATCGCGGTGATCTCGTACCACTCGCTCGAGGACCGCATCGTGAAGCGCCGCTTCGCGGCCGGTGCCGCCGGCTGCGTCTGCCCGCCCGACCTGCCCGTGTGCGGCTGCGGCCGCACCGCAGAGTTGCGCGTGCTGACCCGCAAGCCGGTGCGTCCGGACCCGGCCGAGGTGGCTGCGCCGTCCGAACCCAGAGCTCCAGGCCCGCAGAACCCGCACGCCGTCGATCTCCTCGCGGGACGGGTAGATCACGCTGGCGTCCTGGT
>CAYGCW010000059.1:8064-11002 GCA_964348465.1 uncultured Acidimicrobiia bacterium
CCCGATCCGGCCCGAGCCGGCCGAGGTCGAAGCCAACCGCCGGGCCCGCAGCGCCCGCCTGCGCGCCGCCGAGAAGGTGGCGGCGTGACGGTCCGCCCCGCCGCCGCGCCCCGCGTCGCGCCCGCGCCGGCGCTCGACGTCGTCGCCCGCTCCGGGCTGCACTTGCCGCGGCTGCGCGGTTGGCTCCTGTTCACCCTGGCAGTGGTGAGCGCCTTCTTCCTCGTGATCTACTCGCGTATCGCGCTCGACCGCTCGGCGTTCGAGCTGAGCGACCTGGAGTCCCGGATCACCGCCGAGGAGAGCCGCTATTGGGAGTTGCGGCTCGACCTGGCCCGGCTGCAGGCCCCGGACCGCATCATGCGGCAGGCCGAAGAGCTGGGCATGGTGTACCCCGACGAGGTGCGCCGGGTACAAGCGTCGCGGCCGGGGGCGCCGCCGGCGGAGATCCAAGACCGCTGGGTGGACCTCAAGGCCCTGCTCAGCGCCCAGCCATGAGCGACCTCGGGCCGAGCGCCGGCGACCCGAGCTTCGCCCGGAGCCGCCCCTACCGGCGCGGGGGCTGACGGTGGAGCGCCGAGCGCGGCGCGCCGCCAACATGCGACTGCTCTCGATCGCCGGCCTGGTCGTGATCGCGTGGGCGGGGGTGGGCTTCCAGCTGTACCGCATCCAGGGGCCCGGTGCCGAGGCCTACGCCGAGCGGGGGATGGACCAGCGGCTGCGCTCGGAGGAGCTGGCGGCCGACCGGGGAACGATCTTCGACCGGCACGGACGCGAGCTGGCGGTGACCGTGGACGCCGTGACCGTCTACGCCAACCCGCGCCAGGTCACCCAGCCGGACGTTCAGGCGGCGCTGCTCGGCCCCATGGCGGGCGTCGGCGTGGAGGTGCTCGCCGAGCGCCTCGCCAAGGACACCGGGTTCGTGTACGTCCAGCGCCAGCTCGAGCGTCGCGACGCCGACCGCATCGCCGCGGCCGGCTTCCCTGGCGTCCACTTCACCAAGGAGCCCAAGCGGGTCTACCCGGCCGGCGCCCTCGCCGGCCATGTGCTCGGCCTCGTCAGGGTCGACGACAACCGGGGGCTCGAGGGCCTGGAGCTGCAGTACGACGAGGTGCTCGCCGGCAAGCCGGGACGCCTGCTGGTGGAACGTGACCCGGACGGGCACAGCATCCCCCAGGGCGAGTACCAGGTGGTGCCCGCCGAGCCGGGCGCCGACCTGGTGACGACCATCGACGCCGAGATCCAGTACGCGACGCAGCGCACCCTGGACCGCGTCGTGGAGGAGTCGGGTGCAGTGGGCGGCTCCGCCATCGTCATCGACGTGGCGACGGGCGAGCTGTACGCGATCGCCAACGCTCCCAGCTTCGACCCGAACCACCGCGACGCGTACGACCCCGAGACCTATCGCAACCGGGCGGTCACCGACCTCTACGAGCCCGGTTCCACGCAGAAGCTGATCACGATCGCGGCCGCGCTCGACTCCGGGACCGTGGCGCCGTGGGACGAGTTCGACATCCCCGACGAGCTGATCATCGACGACAAGACCTACGAGGACGTCGGTCAGCACCCGCGGCGGCTGAGCGTCACCGAGATCGTCACGTACTCGTCGAACATCGGGACGATCCTGATCCAGGACGAGCTGGGCAACGAGCTGTTCCACGAGTACCTGGGGCGCTTCGGCCTGGGCAACCCGAGCGGGCTCGACTTCCCAGGGGAGGCCGGGGGGGTGCTGCGGCCGGTTGAGGACTGGTGCGCCACCACCTGCGGGGCGTCGACGGCCATCGGATACCGGGTGTCGGTCACGGCCCTCCAGATGGCGTCGGCATACGCGGCGATCGCCAACGACGGCCTCTGGGTCCGCCCCCACCTGGTACGAGAGATCGTCGACGGCGAAGGAGCCCGGCGTCCGACCATGGCCGAGAAACGGCCGGTGGTGACGGCCGACACCGCGGCGCGCATGCGAGCCATGCTGGCCGGCGTCGTCGCAGAGGGCACCGGCACCGCGGCCGCCGTTCCCGGCTACCGCGCCGGCGGCAAGACGGGGACCACCAAGCGCTACGATCCGGTGCTGATCTACGACCACGACGACGTCGTGGCCAGCTTCATCGGCATGGCGCCGATCGACGATCCCCGGCTGGTGGTGGCGGTAGTCATCGACACGCCCGCCGGAGGCGAGTTCGGCGGCCAGGTGGCCGCCCCCGCGTTCGCCGAGATCATGAGAGCCGCCTTGCACCAACTCGGAGTGCCCCCCGATGCCTGATGTCACGCTCGCTCGCCTCGCCGAGGTGGTCTCTGGGGTCGTGGCCGGCGACCCCGAGGTCGCCGTCCGCGACGTCCACCACGACAGCCGCGCCGTGGGGCCCGGCGAGATGTTCGTCGCGGTGCGCGGCTTCACGTCGGACGGGCACCGCCACGTCGGCGTTGCGGTCGAGCACGGCGCGGCGGCGCTGTGCGTCGACCACGACCTCGACGCCCCGGTGCCGCGGCTCGTCGTGGCGGACACCAGGGCGGCGCTGCCATCCCTCGCCGCCACGGTGCACGGCCATCCGTCGGAGAAGCTGGCGGTGATCGGGATCACCGGTACCAACGGCAAGACGATGGTGGCGCATCTCATCGAGGCGATCGCGGCCGCGGCCGGTCTCCGCCCCGCCCTGTCGGGGACTCTCGGAGCCAGGATCAGTGGAGAAGGCGTGCCCCTCGAGCGCACCACTCCTGAAGCCACCGACCTGCAGCGACTCCTGTCCCGCATGGTCGAAGCCGGCGTCGACGTGGCGGCCATCGAGGTCAGCTCCCACGCCCTGGCGCTGGGGAGAGCCGACGAGGTGCGGTTCCGGGTGGCGGCCTTCACGAACCTGTCGCAGGACCACCTCGACTTCCACGGTGACATGGAGGCGTACTTCGAGGCGAAGGCCCGCCTGTTCGACGCCCGGCGAACCGATCA
>CAYGCW010000060.1:0-10677 GCA_964348465.1 uncultured Acidimicrobiia bacterium
GAGCAGCTCACTCGTAATGAGCAGGTCAGGGGTTCGAGTCCCCTCCCCGGCTCCACGTCTCCAGTGCGGCGCGGCCGTCGGGCGCGAACGAGGCCGCTAGCTGCGGGGAACGTCCTTCCAGGGAAGATCCTTGTCGACGCGCGGCTCGCCCGGGAGACCGAGCACCCGCTCGCCGAGGATGTTGCGCATGATCTCGGACGTGCCGCCCTCGATGGAGTTGGCACGCGCCCGCAGGAAGGCCCGGCGCGGGTCCCGCGAGCCGACGATCTCGGTGGGGACCACCATCTCGTAGGTGTCGTACAGCTGGCCGGCCGGCCCGAGGAGGTCGACACAGAGGTCGAAGATCTCCTTGTTGAGCTCGGCGTACACGAGCTTGGCCACCGAGCCCTCGGGGCCCGGAGTGCCGCGCCGCCGGTTCTGCTGGGCGCGGATGTTGGTCAGGCGGGTGGCCTCGGCGGCCGACCACAGCTTCAGCAGCCGGTCCCGGTCGAGTTCGTCGCCGCCATGGAGCTTCCACAGCCGGACCGCCTCGCCGATGGCGCCGGAATCCCGGGGGAGCACCGTCCCGCCGATCGCCACCCTCTCGTTCATGAGCGTCGTCAGGGCGACCCGCCATCCCTCGCCGCGCTCGCCGAGCCGGTCGGTGTCGGGAATGCGGGTGTCGGTGAAGTAGACCTCGTTGAACTCGGCCTCGCCGGTCATCTGGCGCAACGGCCGCACCTCGACCCCTTCCTGCTCCATGTCCACGATGAAGTAGGTCATGCCCTTGTGCTTGGGCAACTCGGGGTCGGTGCGGGCCACCAGCATGCCCCACTTGGAGACGTGAGCGACGGTGGTCCACACCTTCTGGCCGTTGACGATCCACTCGTCACCGTCGCGGACGGCCCTGGTGGCGAGACCGGCCACGTCGGAGCCGGCACCCGGCTCGGAGAAGAGCTGGCACCACACCTCCTCGCCGGTGAACAGGGGGCGCAGCCAGCGGCGCTTCTGCTCCTCGGTGCCGTGCGTGAGCACCGTGGCCGCTCCCATGCCGTGCCCGATCACGTTGAATCGGGCCGGGTGGGGCGCCCCGGCCTCGCGGAGCGTGTCGTCGATGAGCCGCTGCAGGCCCGGGCTCAGCCCGAGCCCGCCGTAGCCCTCGTCGAAGTGGACGTAGGCGAGCCCGAGATCGAACTGCGCCCCCAGAAACTCGACGTGATCCCCCTTGGGGTCGTGCTCCGCGAGCAGGGTGTCCAGCCGTTCCCGGACCTCCGCTTCTCCGGCGGCCGCCGGCGCATCGGCGAGCTGAGTCATCGTGTCGGTCCTCCTGTCATCGTTCTGATTGTCCCCGAATCGGGCCGCGGGCGCAATGTCGGCCGGGGTTCAGCGCCCGGCGAGGATCGCTTCGGCGGCGCGCCGCCCGGACGCCAGGGCGCCGTTGATGGACGGGGTCGCCCGGTGGTCACCTGCGACGAACACTCCGGAGTCGAGCCGGGCCGGCGACGACGGCGAGAACGGAGGCCGGACGGCGGGCTGGGCGTGGGGGATGTGGTAGGTGCGCAGATGCTCCCAGGCGTCGACACCATCACCGAACCATTCCCGCAACTGGATGCGGGCCCGGTCGGCGAGGTCGGCGCCCCCTCCCGGCACGCAGGCAGCCGCGACGAGCGCCTGCCCGGGCGGGGCGTATTCGGGCGCCACGTTGCTCATCACGGCGAGGTTGTTGACGGGGCCCGTTCCCTCCCCGTCGAGCACCAGCACGGGGGCGCCGATGGGCGGCTCGGGCGCCGCGAAGTAGACGCACGAGACCGGGCGGGAGCCCGGGTCGGGGATACCGGCGAGCCCGGCGGCGGCCGGGCCATCGGTGGCGACCACCACGGCGCCGCCCGCCACCGTCTCCCCGCCGTCGAGGGTCACGGCGTCGGCTGCGACGGCCGCCACTGCGGCGCCGGTGCGGATCGTCCCGCCCGGCAGCCGGCCCGCCAGCTGGTCGGGAATGGCCTGCATCCCCGCGGCCGGCACGACCGCCGCCCCCTCTCCGAGCATGCCGAAGACGAAACGGGCGACTCGCGCCGGGGCGTCGAGATCCGGAGCGAGCTGGATGCCTGCGAACAGCGGCCTCCAGAAGCGGTCGATCATGTTCGCCGAGAATCCGCGGCGCCGCAGGTCTTCGGCCGTGGTGACGTCCGCTCCGGACTGGAGGCGCCCGGGCCCTGCGAAGCGCAGCCGCGCCATCCAGGCCGTGCGTACTTTGTCGCTCAGCGTGCCCACGGGCGCCCTGAGCGTCGCCGCCAAGTCGCCGGGACGGCGCAGCGGGTCGCCCAGCCGGTGGAAGTCGCCCCCGTGTCGCACCAGGGCGCCCGGCTGGAACTCCCGCAAGTCGAGCGCGTCGTAGTCGAGCAGCCGCCTCCCCTCCGGGTAGGCGGTGAGGTAGATCTGGAAACCACGATCGAGCCGGAAGCCGCCGACTTCGTCGGTGCGTACCCGGCCCCCGATGCCGTCCGCGGCTTCCAGCACCAAAGGAGCGACGCCGGCCTCGGCGAGGTGCACCGCGCATGCCAGCCCGGCGAGTCCGGCGCCGACCACCACCACGTCGTGGCTCATGTGCCGGCGCGGCCGAGGACGTGGCGGAGCGAGGCTTCGAGCTGCGGATACGAGAATTCGAACCCGTCGGCCTGGAGTTTGGCGGGGATCACGCGCTGGCCCTCGAACACCGTTGCCTGGGCCAGCTCGGGTCCGAGGACGGCCCGCAGCGCCAGCTTCGGCGTCGGGAACCACGTCGGCCGGCGCAACACCTTGCCGAGCGTGTCGACGAACTCCGCATTGCGGACCGGGTTGGGTGCGGTGAGGTTGACCGGGCCGGCCAGAGATCCCGAGAGGACGTGGACGATGGCCGCCACCTCGTCGGCAACGTCGATCCAGCTCCAGTACTGGTCCCCCGAGCCCATGCGCCCCCCGAGACCGAGCTTGAACGGCAGCAGCATCGGCGGCAGGGCGCCTCCCTCCTCGCTGAGGACGATGCCGGTTCGGAGCAGGGCGACCCGGATCCCGGCGGCGGCGGCCGGCTCGGTGGCGGCCTCCCACCGCACGCAGAGCTCCGCCAAGAAGCCTTCTCCCGGCTCCCCCTCCTCCGTCAGCACCTCGTCACCGCGGTCGCCGTAATAACCGATCGCCGAGGCGTTGACGAGCACGTCGGGGCGAGGGTCGAGCGCCGCCATGGCCCGCGCCAGCAGCGACGTCGAGCCAACCCGGCTGTCGACGAGGACCTGCTTGCGGCCCTCCGTCCACCGCTGGTCGCCGATGCCGGCCCCGGCCAGGTTGACGGCGGCGTCGATCCCAGCCAGTCCCGCGGCGTCGATCTCGCCGGCCGCCGGGTCCCACCCGATCTCGTCGGGACCCGCAGGAGCGCCCCGAACGAGACGAACCACCTCGTGGCCGGCCGCGACGAGGGCCGGACGCAAGGCCGACCCGATCAGGCCTCCGGCACCGGCGACCGCGATCCTCATCTGCCTCTCCTCAGTGCGGGGACCATGCGCGTCCTGTCTACCAGGACCGAGGATGGTACGGGACACAAACGCCCGAGGGCCGGGTCACCCCGGCCCTCAGGCGCTCTGTTCGCAGGCGCTGCTGCCTACGTCAGGAGGATCGAAACCTTCCGGGAGGTGCGTCGTGCCGGCCGTGGTGCGGGCGCGCGGCAGCCGCCGCCAACCCGTGGTTCAACTGTCGCGTCGTCTGCGCTCACGGCACGCTTCCTTCGAGTGGTCGTGCCGCAGGTCGCGGACTCGTCCCCAGGCCCGCAAGCGACACACCGCCAGCCACACCGGCGTTCGGGCGCGCCCACCTGCGATCTCTCCCGGGCACGTTAGCACGCAGACCGCCGCGCCGCCGGAGATTCCTCTACGTGTTGGCACCGAGCTCCGCGAACAACGCCGCAAACGCCAGCTCGGGACGCTGGTTGGCGCGCAGGGCCTCGATCGTCTCGAGCACCCGGCCGGCACTCGCCACGGCCTCCTCGGGTACGACCGCCGTGAAGGCGGGCCCCGGCACGTCGGCGTTACGAACCGGCGCACCGAACTGGGCCGCCGCGGCGTCGCGGTACCAGGAGGCGAGGATCTCGAGACCGGTCACGTACAGCGCCCTGGTCGAGCGGCGCAGCTCCCGCTCGTGGCGGTCCCGCACCGTCCGGGGGTCCAGGCCACGCTCCTCGGCGGCCTCCAGCTCGGCTCGGTGCCGGTCCCGCAGTACCGCGAGAAGAGGAGCGGAGGCCGCGGTGACCTCGGCCGCGAGGCGGTAGGCGTCGCCTGGCTGGTCGGTGAGGCGCAGCGGGACGCTGAGCCAAGCCCGCCGGTACGAGGCGACTTCAGGCCGGGTCGCCAGCGCCAGGGCGAGGCCGGGCCGGCCTCCCGAGATGCGGGCGACGTCGAGCGCCTGGTCGGCTGCGAGCCCGACCCGGCCGAGGGCAGCGACGATCTCCTCGTCGCTCACGCGGCCGAAGTGGATGGATCGGCACCGGCTGGCGATGGTCGGCGGCAGGTCGTCCTCGGACTCGACGACCAGCACGAACACCGTGGTGGGGGTCGGCTCTTCCAGCGTCTTGAGCAGCGCGTTGGCGGCCTCGTCGTTCATGAGGCCGGCCTCCTCGAAGAGGAACACCTTGCGTTCGGCCTCCAGAGGGGTGAGGCTGGCATGGGCGACGGTGGCTCTGCTCTGGTCCACCGTCAACGCGGTGCGACCCTCCGGCTCCACGACGATCAGGTCGGGATGAAGGCCGGCTATGACCCGCCGACGGCCGTCGTCGTCGTCAGGGCACAGGAGCGCCGCCGCGAAGAGCCGGGCGACGGTGGCCTTGCCGACGTTCGCCGGCCCCGTGAACAAGTAGGCATGACCGGGACGCCGCGCTTCGTCGGCCAGCAACGCCACGACCGGCCCGTGCCCGACCACACCGGGGAACACACCCACGCCTGCCAGGGTAGGTCGTGCCGCTTCTCCGCCGGAAGAGCTACTTCTTCGCCTTCTTGCGGCGGGGTTTGGCGTCGCCGCGCTGGCGACGCGCCTCCAAGAGCTCCGAGGCACGCTCGATGGTGACGGTCTCGACCGAGTCGGCTGCTCGCAGCGATGCGTTCGTCTCGCCATCGGTCACGTAGGGACCCCAGCGTCCGTCCTTGACCACGACGGTCTTCCCGGTCGCCGGGTCCTCGCCCAGCTCCTTGAGCGGAGGAGCAGGCGCCGCCTGCCCGCGCCTGCGCTTGGGGGCTGCGAGCAGCGCCTTGGCCTCCGCGAGCGTCACCGTGAAGATCTGCTCCTCCTCTTCGAGCGAGCGGGTCTCCTTGCCCTTGCGGACGTACGGGCCGTAGCGGCCGTTCTGGGCGGTGATCTGCTCGCCGTCCTCGGGGTCCACGCCGACCACCCGGGGCTGGGTGAGCAGCCGCAGCGCCTCCGCCAGCGTGACGGTCTCCAGCGACATGGTCTTGAACAGCGACACGGTCTTCGGCTTCGGCTTGCCGTTGCCGGCCTCGCCGAGCTGCACGTAGGGCCCGTAACGACCCGACCGGGCGATCACCGGCAGGCCGGATTCGGGATCGGTGCCGAGCACGCGGTCGCCGTTGGGCGCCTCGAGCAGCTCGACCGCCAGCGCCACCGTCACCTCGTCGGGGGCCACTCCCTCGGGGAGGCTGGCGGTCTCGTCGCCCCTCTGCACGTAGGGCCCGTACCGGCCCGACCGCACGACGATCTCCTGCCCGTCGGCGTCCGCGCCGACCGGGATGGAGTTGACCATGCGAGCGTCGATCTCCTCGAGGCGGCTCGACACCATGTCGTGCAGGCCGGTCTGGCCGTTGCCGAAGTAGAACCTCGACAGCCACGGGATGTACTGCTCCTCGCCGGCGGCGATGCGGTCCAGCTCGTTCTCCATCCGCGCCGTGAAGGCGTAGTCGACGAGATCGGTGAAGTGCTGCTCCAACAGCGCCACCGCGGCGAAGGCGGTGAAGGTGGGAACCAGCGCCGTGCCCTTCTTGAACGCGTAGCCGCGGTCCAGGATCGTGGAGATGATCGACGCGTAGGTCGACGGCCGGCCGATGCCCAGCTCCTCCAGGCGGCGGACCAGCGACGCCTCCGTGAATCGGGCCGGCGGCTTGGTCTCGTGGCCCTGCGCCTCCATCGCCACCACCGACAACACATCCCCGTCGGTGAGTGCCGGCAGCCGGCGCTCCTGTTCCTCCAGCTCGGCCTCGGGGTCGTCGCTGCCCTCCACGTACGCCTGCATGAAGCCAGGGAACGTGATCGTCCGCCCCCTGGCGGCGAACTCGGCGTCCCGGCCCGACGCCCCGGCGCCGCCGAGCCGCACCTGCACGCTCTCGCCGACCGCGTCCTCCATCTGGGAGGCCACGGTCCGCTTCCAGATCAGCTCATACAGCCGGGCTTCGTCGCGCTCCACCTCGCGCGCCACGTCCTCGGGGCTGCGGAAACGGTCGCCGGCCGGCCGGATGGCTTCGTGCGCCTCCTGGGCGTTGCGAACCTTGGAGGCGTACACCCGCGGCTGTTTCGGCAGGTAGGCGTCGCCGTAGCGCTCCCTGACGAGGCTCCGGGCGGCCGTGACCGCCGTCTCCGAGAGCGTCGTCGAGTCGGTGCGCATGTACGTGATGTACCCGTTCTCGTACAGCCGCTGCGCGACCCGCATGGTGCGCGCCGCCGCGAAGCGCAGCTTGCGACCGGCCTCCTGCTGGAGGGTCGACGTCCGGAAGGGCGGCGACGGCGACCGCCGGTACGGCTTGCGCTCCACGGATCGCACCGTCATCGGCGCGTCCGCCAGCTCGGCGGCCAGCTCGTGCGCCTCGGCCTCGGACAGCACCACCCGGTCTGCGGTCAACCGCCCCGTCTCGTCGTCGAAGTCTTTGCCGATGGCCAGCCGGCCCCCGTCGAGAGAGACGAGCGTGGCGGTGAACGTGGCCGGCCGGTTGCCCTCGGGGGCGAACGTGCCCTCCAGGTCCCAGTACGACGCCGCCACGAAGCGCATCCGGGCCCGCTCCCGCTCCACGAGGATCCGGGTGGCCGGGCTCTGCACCCGGCCCGCCGACAACCCGCGGCGCACCTTCTTCCACAGCACCGGGGACACCTCGTACCCGAAGAGCCGGTCCAGGACCCGGCGCGCCTCCTGGGCGTCCACCAGGCGGCGGTCCAGGTCCCGGGTGTTGTCGAGCGCCTCGGTGATCGCCGCCGGCGTGATCTCGTGGAAGACCATCCGCTTGATCGGCACCCGCGGGTTGAGCACCTCGGTGAGGTGCCAGGCGATCGACTCCCCTTCGCGGTCCTCGTCCGTCGCCAGGTACAGCTCGTCGGCGTCCTTGAGGAGCTTGCGCAGCTTCGTCACCTGCTTCTTCTTCTCGGCGGGCACGACGTACAGCGCCTTGAAGTCGTTCTCGACGTCGACGCCGAGCCGGGCCCACGCCTCGCCCTTGTAGGCCTCCGGGACGTCCCCGGCGTTGCGGGGCAGGTCGCGGATGTGGCCGATCGAGGACTCCACGACGAAGTCCGGCCCCAGGAACCCGGAGATCGTCCGGGCCTTGGCCGGTGACTCGACGACGACGAGCTTGCTGGTCATGACATCTGATTATCGGGCCCGGCAGCGGCTACCTGAGCAGCATCGGCGGGAGGCGCGCGGGACCATAGCGGGAGAATCCCCACACACCTGTGTAACCGTGATTCGCTGGATGTCAAGCGGGACGGCCGCCCGCGGCCCGCTCCAGCACGGCGAGAAGGCGCTCGGTGGTGCGTTCCCACGTGAACTCGGCCAGCACCCGCTCCCGGCCGGCAACCCCCATGGCCGCGGCCGCCGCCGGGTCCGCGACGAGCATCTCGACGGCCTCCACGATGGAGTCCACGTCCGGGACGACGTAGCCCGTGCGGCCCGGGTCGACGGTCTCGGGGGCGCCCCCGGAGTCGCCGGCGAGGACCGGGATACCGGAGGCCGCTGCCTCCAGAAACACCAGCCCGAGCCCTTCGGCCTCCAGGCCGAACCAGCGGGACTTGCACGGCATGCAGAAGATGTCGCACTGCCGGTAGACGTCGGGGAGCTGCTCCCAGGGCACCTCCACTTCGAAGCGGGCGCGCACGCCGAGCCGGGCCGCCAGGTTCCGCAGCGTCCGCTCCTTGCGGCCCCGGCCGGCCAGCAGGACCTCGACCTCGATCCCGCGGTCCTCGAGGATGGCGGCCGCCCTCAACAGCCGGTGCTGGCCCTTGCGCGGCACGAAGCGGCTCACGCACCCGACCACGGGCACCGGCCGATCCGGACGCGAGGGTGCCGGCCGGTAGGCGGCGACATCCACGCCGCCGCCGATCACGGCGACGGGACGGCCGGTGACCGCCCCGACCCTCCCCGCCACGAAGCGGGCGTTGGCGACCAGGGCATCCGCCGACTTCAGCGGCCGCGCCAGGAGCTGCCGGGAGACCGGGAAAGCGGCAGGCACGGTGACCTCGGCGCCGTGACACAGGACTGCGTACGGCGCTTCGGTGGCTGCGCGCAGGCGCGGTCCGAGCCACGGAAGCGGGTACGGCGCCCCGAACAAGATGGCGTCAGGATCGAAGGCGCGTGCCTCCCGCTCCGCCCAGCGAGCCACGCCGGGAGTGGGCCACATGAAGCGGTGCGGGCCGCGGGACACCCCGGGCTCGTGACGCGCCGCCCGCCGGTCCTGGGGCGCCAGCACGTGCACGGGATGCGGGTAGGCGGCGACCAGGTTGGCGAGGAACTGCTGGATCCCGCCCGGACGGGGCGGATAGTCGTTGGTGACGACGAGCAGGCGCACTCAGTCGTCGAGGTGGGGAACGAGGTTGTAGTCGACCAGCATGGGCGGTCGGCCGTTCCCGACCGCCAGCCGGCTCACCGCGGTGTTGCGGGGCTCGGCGAGGCGATGCCGTTGCTGGAAGCCGACGCCGATCAGCGACGTGACGTAGGCGCGGATCGCCCCGCCGTGGGACACGACGGCCACCCGCCCCTCGGGATGGTTCGCGGCGATCCCGGCGATCGCCTCTCCCATCCGGGCGGCGACCCCGGCGTAGGTCTCGCCGCTGCCGCCGCGAGGCGCGTCCTCCCCACCCACGTAGATCCGCGCCCAATCGTCGGGCCAACGGGCGGCGATGGCCTCGGGCGTGTGGTCCTCCCAGTCGCCGAAGGCCATCTCGGCGAGGCCCGGGACGATGCGGTGCTCGACTTCATGCCGCCTGGCCATCGGCCCGGCGGTCTCCCGAGCCCGCCGCAGCGGCGACGAGTAGACGGCGGCGACGCCGTCGTGCCACCTCGCCAGGCGCTCGGCCTGATGGAGGCCGGCGCCACTCAGGTCGCCGTCGGTGACACCCTGCCAGCGGCCCTCCCGGTTGGCGACGGTCTCGCCGTGGCGGATGAGGTGGAGCAGCGCACCATCGGCGGCAGGATCGCGCAGCTCGCCGTCGAGGTGGTGGACGTCGTTGAACGAAGCGATTTGCCGGGTGCCGTCGTCCGCCACCACGGTGGAGATGGCGGTGTTGGCGAGGCGGGCCAGCGGGCGATTGCCCGGCGTGCGCCGGTACCCGAGGATCTGCGCGAGCAGCGAGCCGATGACGCCGCCGTGGGTGACGACGAGGGCCCGGGCGCCGTCGTCCAGCCTCGCCAGCAGCTTGTCGAACGCGCTGGTGACCCGGTCCACCATCTCCCCGTAGGACTCGCCGCCTCCGAGGCGGACGGAGGCGTCGGTCGCCCACGAGCCGATCTCGTCCGGGAACGCCGCCATCACCTCGGCGGTGGTGAGCCCCTCCCAGTCTCCGATGTCGGCCTCGCGCCAGGCGGCGTCGGGCTCGGCGCGGGGCGTCACCGCGGCGGCGGTGGCGAGCGCCCGGCCGAGGTCCGACGAGACGACGAGGTCGTAGCGGGTGCCCGCCAGGCGCTCGCCGAGCCGGCGCGCCTGGCCGACGCCGACGGAGGTGAGCGGCGAGTCGCCCTGCCCCTGCCAGCGGCCGGCGCGGTTCGATTCGGTCTCACCGTGGCGCACCAGGTCGATCTGCACGGGCATCGATGGCTCCCTGCGGACGGCGGGGCCGTAGGGTAGACCGCCATGGACGACCTCCCGGTCCCGGAAACGTTCGGTGAAGCGCTGGTGATCGCCCTAGTGGCGGCGGTGATCGTGGGCCTGTACCTGATGATCCGGCGCAGCCAGCAGGCGCACCATCGGGCCGTGTGGGAAGCCCGCAAGCGGGAGCAAGAGCTGCGCGACCGCCCCCTCCCGGAGCCGGACGACCCCACGCAACTGCCCACCAGGAAGCACGACGACCCGCCGGCAGGCGGGCCATGAGGGCCGGGTCCCGCTAGAACGCGCTGGCGAAGATCAGGCTCACGATCGTCATCACCTTGATGACGATGTTCATCGCCGGGCCCGAGGTGTCCTTGAACGGGTCGCCGATCGTGTCGCCGACGACGGCCGCCTTGTGGGCGTCGGAGCCTTTGCCGCCGAAGGCGCCGGCCTCGATGAACTTCTTGGCGTTGTCCCACGCGCCGCCGGCGTTGGCCATGAAGATCGCCAGCAGGAACCCGGTGATGAGGGCACCGGCGAGCAACCCGCCCAGCGCCTTGGTGCTGATGAAGCCGGTGACCAGCGGCAGCGCCACCGCCAGGGACCCGGGGACGATCATCTCCCTGAGCGCGGCCGCGGTGGAGATGTCGACGCAGCGGGCGTA
>CAYGCW010000060.1:10687-10979 GCA_964348465.1 uncultured Acidimicrobiia bacterium
GGATCTCCCGGAACTGGCGCCGCACCTCCTCGATCATCTGGTTGGCGGCCCTGCCGACCGCGTTGATCGTGAGCGCTGCGAACAGGAACGGGAACATCCCACCGATGAAGAGTCCCACGGTGGTCTCGATCTCGATGATGTCGATGCGCTCCAGCCCGACGGCCGACTTGAACGTGAAGAAGAGCGCCAGAGCAGTGACGGCCGCCGACCCGATGGCGAACCCCTTGGCGACCGCGGCGGTGGTGTTGCCGAGGGAGTCGAGGGCGTCGGGGGACTCCCTGACCTCGGGCGG
>CAYGCW010000061.1:0-10623 GCA_964348465.1 uncultured Acidimicrobiia bacterium
CCGGGCTGGCGCCCGCCGTGCCATCGGATCCCGCCGCGGCGACCCGTGCGACCCGGACTGGCTCGGTCGCCAAACACGTCGAGGACGCGGCCGCGATCGTGAGGGAGATCACGGGGCGGGCGCTCGAGATCAAGGAAGCAGCGGCGCCGATCGATGCGGGCAAGATCAGAGACGAGGCCCTGCAGGAGGCATCCGACGTGTCGATCGAGTTCGGGACCGAGGAAGACGGCACCAAGGTCTTCGTCTACCTCGACAACGATCAGCTGAAGCACCAACCACCGAGCGAGCCCATCGGAACGCGGCAGAAGGGTGGCGGAAACAAGTTCAAGTCGACCAATGCCTCGAAGGACTGGCACAGGACGAACACCCTCGTCCACATGAGGGACTGGGCTCGCGAGCTGACGGGTATCGCCGAAGGTACGAAGATCTACCACGGTCAGGCGACGCCCGTCGACGGGATCCACTATGAGGGGTATTGCCTCGTCGCCGACGGAGTCAAGTATGTCCTGTTCCACTGCTACCCCGCCAACGGGTCGAACCTGAAGCTGTGACGCGTCCGGCCAGGCATGCGGGCCGCGGTGAGAGGTGCAGGGCCCTCATCCTCTAGCAGCGGCTCGGGACACTGTGGCACCCTGGAGAACGTGGAAGTGGTCCGTGCTCCCGGCAGCATCGAGACGGCCGTGGCGATCGCCTACGAGCACTGGCCGATGAACCTGGTCGTCGCGCTGAGCCTCTCTCCTGCACCCGGCCCGGACCGGATGCGGGCGGCGCTGGACGCCGTGCAACGCCGCCACCCGGCGCTGCGGGCCCGACTCGCCAGGGGGCGGAACGAGTGGGGGTTCGCCTACGGCGAAACGCCCTCGATCCCGCTGCATGTCGTAGAGCAAGCGGGGCCCGGCGATTGGATCGCGGCAGCAGAGCACGGCCTCAACACGCCGGTGGCGACGGGCACCGGGCCGCTCATGGAGGTCACGCTGCTGCGGCACGGCGCCGGCGACCTGGTGCTCACCTTCCACCACGCGATCGCCGACGCCGCCGGCGCCGCCAACCTGATCGGCGAGATACTGGGCGCCTGTGCGGGCCGGGAGGCCGGGCCCCCGCTCGACGTGCCGCCGGCCGGCGACGACCTCTTCCCGGTGTCGGTCTCCACGGCCCGCCGTGTCGGGTACGGGCTGCGGGCCTTGCTGCCGGAGGCCCGGTACCGCCTCGGGATGCGGCGCGGCGGACCGACGCTCGATCCGGCGGCCCGCACCCAGATCCACCCGGAACGGCTCGACGCCGCCACCACCACGGCGCTGAGTCGGGAAGCGCGGCGCCGGCGCCTGACCATGACCAGCGTCGTCCACGCGGCGGCGCTCCGGTCGGTGCACCTCCACCGCCATGGCGCCCGGCCGGTGAGGCTGCGCACCTTCGCGTTCCCCGACCTCAGGCCGTTCCTACGTCCCCTGCCGGCTCCTGAGTCGCTCGCCTGCTACATGGCGATGACATGGGCCGACGTCCCGATGGCCGCCGGCGGGGAAGGCTTGTGGGTGGTCGCCCGGAACGTGCAGCGGCGCATCGAAGAATCGGTCCGGCGAGGCCGCAAGTTCCTGGCCGCCACCATGGCACCGCAAGCCATGCGAACGGTGATCGCACGGCGGCTGCGGATGGGCAACGTCGCCGTGAGCCACACGGGCACGGTCCCCCTCGCTGCGCGCCACGGCCCAGTCGCGGTCCGCGCGGTGCACGCCTTCGTATCGAATCTGGCGGTGGGCCCGGAGTTCACGGTCCGCAGCGGGGTGTTCGGCGGCCGGCTGGCACTCGACTGCATCACCCTGGATACCGACATGGGCCGCGCCGGGATGGAGGCGCTCGCAGGCGACGTCGCCGCCACCCTGGCGGAGGCCGCCGGCGTGACGACCGCTACCCGCTGAAGCTCACCCGCTGGACGTGGCTGGTCCCGCCGAAGGGCCCGAACCGCACCGTCGTCTCGCTGCCTTCGCCGAGGCTCGTGATCGGGAACGGGTAGCCGGGATCCGCAAAGGTGGCGTCGAACTTCATCTTGACGGTCGCGCCGTCGCGCCCGGTTCGCCACACCCGGCCCCTGACGGCGGTCAGCAAGTCGCCGACTTCGAAGGCCACGTCGCCGAGCGTCAGCTGGGCGCCGACGCACCGCACATCCGCCTTGTGGTCGAACACGAAGTCGCCGTCCTCGAAGCAGGCGCCGGCGAGGACGATGCCGAGCGCCAGCTCATGGGAGTCGAAGGGGAGCCCGACCGGGCCGACGAACTCGATCTGGTCGTCGAGTGCGAGCAGCGGATAGCGGATCGACTGGTGGATGACGACGTCGGGCATCGCATGTTGGTCCTGGAGGGCGGCGTCGCCGCGGTTCTCGCCCATCTCGAGTGTTGCGCGGAACTTCAGTCGGTAGGCCTTCTCGCCGCGGCGGTGGTCGACCTTGACCGAGCCGCTCGTCTTGACCGACTCGAGGCGTATCACGTCGTCCTGCAGCAGCTCGGCGGTGCCGGCCGACACGCCGGAGACCGCGAAGCTCGATGCCGCGAAGACGCCGAACGCGACGGAGACGACCAAGAGCAGAGGCCAGATCGCTGAATGTGGTCTACGTGGCATGTGTCCCGCCTTTCGCCTGCCACGCCGGGATAGCGCGGTCACCCCCAGTGCTCACCGTATGCTCTCCGTTGGCAGGTGTCTGCGGCCGAAAGGCCCTACTTGGCCCGAGGCCGGGGAGCTGCGGGCCGGTGGCCTGCGCCCAGAGAGGGAACGACCGGGCACAGCCGCGGAGAACCACGGGCAAGGCTCTTCTCGCGCGCCGCGAACCGCTCGTCGGGTCGGGACCGTACTGACTCCGTGACGATGCGAGGAGGAGCGATGCGCGTGTGGAGAATCCTGGTGACGTTGGCGACGGCCGCAGTGCTGGTGGCGACCATGGCGGTGGCCTCCTCTGCGACCCACACAGATGTGATCCCGGCTCCGGTGGCGCCGAGCGACGTGGCGGTCGACCTGGAAGTCGTCGCCGATGGATTCACCACACCGCTGTGGGCGATCAACGCACCCCGCGACAACAACCGGATATTCGTCGTCGATCAGGTCGGCAAAGTCTGGGCGATCAAGATCAAACCGGGCAAGGACCGGACCGTTCCCGAGCGGCTGCTCTTCCTCGACGTGGGCGCCGACGGGCTCGGACTGCTCGTGCCGCTCGGCGCCTTCGGGCCGGGCAGCTTCGACGAGCGGGGGCTGCTCGGGCTGGCCTTCCATCCGGATTACCGCAAGAACGGCCTGATCTACACGTACACGTCGGAGCCGGCCGCCGGGCCTGCCGACTTCTCGACGATGCCGCCGGCGACCGATCCGAACCATCAGACGGTGGTGCGGGAATGGCAGGTTCCGAACCCCAAGCGGCCCGCGTCGGTCGTCGATCCCAACAGCAGCCGGGTGCTTCTCACGATCGACCAGCCGCAGTTCAACCACAACGCGGGCGCCATGGTGTTCGGGCCCGACGGCAACCTGTACGTGGCGGTCGGGGACGGCGGCTCCGCCGATGACCAGGGCACCGGTCACGCGGTGGGCGGCAACGGGCAGGACCTGAGCCCCGGCAACCTGCTGGGCAAGATCCTGCGCATCGACCCGCTGGGCTCCAACTCGGCCAACGGGGCGTACGGAATACCGGCCGACAACCCCTTCGTCGGGAGCGGCGCTCCGGAGGAGATCTTCGCCTACGGGTTCCGCAACCCCTTCCGGATGTCGTTCGACCGCGGCACCCTCATCGCCGCCGACGTGGGTCAGAACGACGTCGAGGAGGTCGACGTGGTCGTGAGTGGCGGCAACTACGGGTGGCCGGTCAAGGAGGGCACCTTCCTCTTCGACATGAACGGCGCCGGTCGCGGGTTCACCACCGTCGACTCGCCGGGCGTGCCCGCCGACATGATCGACCCGATCGCCCAATACGACCACGACGAGGGCATCTCGGTGGCCGGAGGCTTCGTGTACCGCGCCGGTGAAATCGCCGGCCTGCGGGGCTCGTACGTCTTCGGTGACTTCTCGCGCTCCTTCTTCCCGGGCAATGGCCGCCTGTTCCACCTGGGTGCAGGCAACGAGATCTTCGAATTGTCGCCGGGCGGCGACTCGCTGGGGCGCTACTTGATGGCCCTCGGGCAGGACCGCCAGGGCCATGTGTACGTGATGACGAGCGAGAACTTCGCCCCCGTCGGCACGACGGGCCTGTTGCAGCGCCTGGTGAACGGCTGAGCGACGGACGTCCCGTCCTTCGCCTCTAGCCGGCGAGCGGCGGCAGCGCGCACACTGGAGCCATGAGCCGTGGTCCTGAGGGCCCTCACGTGGTGGTCGAGGTCGCGGAAGCGCTCGAGGGAGACGCCGACGACTTCGCAGCGTTCCTCGGCGAAGCATGGCGGGAAGCAGGCCCCGGAGCTCCCGGGTTCGCCGGGGCCACGGACGACGTCGTCGAGGAGCTGATGCACCGCGATGCGATCCTGGCGCGGATAGGTGCGCCCGCCCGGCGGATGTTCCTCGCCCGGCGCGGCGGGCGGGTCGTCGGCTTCGCGGCGACCAAGGGAATCGACGATGGCGTCGCGGAGCTCGCCGGCGTGATCGTGCTCCGCCCTCACGCGGGTGGCGGGATCGGCACCATGCTCGTCGAGGCGGCGCGGGACCGGGCACGGGCGGACGGCTATCGCCGCATGCGGGTCAGCACCGAGGAGAGCAACGATCGGGCGCGTCGGTTCTACGAGGCGAGGGGCTTCGTCATCACCGGAACCGCCACCTGACGGCTCAGTAGTCGATCAAGGTCAGGAGCGTGAAGCGAGACGTGGTCTCGGTCTCGTCGGCGTTCGCGACCATCCCGATCACCGGGGCCAGCACGTTTGCCGCGTCGGGAGGCGCTTCGAACGCACCGAGGGCCCGCTGGAGGTCTACGAACAGCACCGGGTCGCCGCGCTGTGGAAGCGCATCCCTGGCCTGCTGGTACAGCTCGTCGTCGGCGAGTTTGGCTCCGTTGTCGAACAACCCGGCGACGTCGTCTGGGTCGCTGGCGACGACGAGGTAGTCGCCGGCCACCCCGAACATCACCATGTCGTTCTCGCCGTCGCCGATCGCGTAGAGGGTGGCGTCGGCGGCCCGGCGCTCGGCGACGGGAACGCCCTGCTCGGCCAGGAACGACCGGAAGTCGGCGGCGGTCTCGGCAACTCGGTCGGGATCCATGACACCGACGAGGCCCATGAAGCCGACCTGCGGTGCAAAGGGGTCGCCGAACAGCGCCTGCGCCGACGGGAACAGCGCGAACCCGAGGTCGCCGCCGAGGTGGCGGAGCAGCCCCTCGTCGATGTCGAAGCCGAGGAAGGCCTCCAGCTCGGCGAGGGCGGCGCGCACCTCGGCCAGCTCCGCTTCCCCGAGTCCGGCGTCGGCGAGCAACGCCTCCAGGGTCATGTCGTCACCGAACAGCGGCGCGTCGCCGGCGACGCCGAAGTAGGCGAAGGTGCCCTCGGGCAGCATCCCGGGCAGCGCGGTGCTGCCGGGGCCGGCGGCCACGTCGGTCAGGCCCTGGGCGGTCGGATCGCGGCGCTGGACGACGTCCAGCTGGATGCCGTCGTCGGTGAGGGCGGCGCTGACGGCCGTCGCCTCGAAGTCGTCGAGCGGGACCGGCGCGATGGCTCCGAGCTCCAGGCCGGCGAGGTCGTCGGCGAGGCCCGCGAAGAGCGACTCGCTGACGTACACGGTGAGCGCCCGGCTGCGGGGCAGTTCATCGAGGAGGTCCTGCATTGCGGCGTCGTCGGCCAGGGACGTGCCCCCCTGGGCGTCGATGGCGCGGCGGATCGCCGCCTCGCTGTTGGCGAGGAGCAGCAGTTCCCCGGAGCGGGCGGCGGCGAACTGCTGGCCGTCGAATTCCAGCTCCGAGGCGAGGATGCGCACGTCACCGTAGAAACTCTCGGCGAACGTCATCATGTCGCGGTCGGCGAGGATGCCCACCATGCGGTCGACGAACGCGTCGGCCCCGGCGTCGTCCCGCACCGAGACGGCGGCGACGACGCTGGCGTCGGGCAGCCCCGAGGGCGGGAGGTGGAGCCCGGCGACGCCGATGCCCAGGTCGCGGCCCACCCATGGGGTGACGTCGTCGACGCCGATGCCGAACTGGGCTCGCAGCTCGTCGTCGAGGAGGTCGACGATGCCGTCGAGCCCGGGCTCCATGGCGGCCTCGGCGAAGGCGGCGTCGAACGCCATGAGGAGGCGGTCCAGGTCGTCGAGGCTGCCGAAATCGATGTCGACGTAGAGCTGGGTGTCGGTCGGCATCGCTTCCGCAGATGCCATGCGGTCCCCGAAGTCGAGGGCGCGCAGCAGGGCGACGGCGCCGACGGCGCCGACGATCAGCAGAACGACGGCTGCTCCTGCGACGAAGGCGATGAAGCCGGGCCCGCGGCGGGGCGCCGGCTCGGCGTGGACGGGGCGAACGAGATCAGGCGGTGCAGTCATGAGCGGCCCCCTTTCGACCCTCCCAGGGTCCGGCGTCCGGGCCCCGGTGCATAGGGCCATCCGGCAGGGATTCTGCTACCGGGCGAACAGCTCCACGGTCCAGTTGTCGATGCCGTGTTGGAGGGTGATCTCCCGACTACCGCGGCTCGTGTTGGAGCGCGAGTAGCCGAAGCTCATCGGGGCGCCGTCGGCCGAGAAGTCGGGGCCGGGGGCGGGCACGAAGTCCCCCGGCGTCAGGTTGACCACCCGGGTGGTCCGCCAGTCGGTGTTGTCGAACGCGTTGTCGGGTGGGTTGATCTCCGCCAGGTAGGTCACGCCGTCCTGCACGACGGCGAAGCGGGTGCCGATGGCGGCGCCGTCGAAAGGCGGGTCGTACTCGATCTGGTCCTCGGCGTAGTCGATGTGGGCGAGCGGGCCGGCGGTGGCCGGATCCCAGCCGCCACCGGTGAAGATGTGCAGCACGCTGATCTGGGTGGGGTTGTCCTCGCCGTCCTCGGTGCCGGGCATCACGTGGGTCATGCGCCGCTGCCCGCCGGGGTTGCCGCCGCCCGCCAGGGTGGCCGACTGCTGGCTGCCGTTGGTGGTGCGCTCGACGGTGGCCGTCCAGTTGTCGCCGCCCTCGAAGTCGTCGAACAACACCCGGACCGGGCCGGCCGGCGCGGCGGCCCGTTGGGTCGTGGTCGTCGCCGGCGGCTCGGTCGTCGGCGGCGAGCCCAGGATGGTGATGGAGTGCACGGCGTCCCGCGTGGTGCCGTCGGGGCCTTCGGCAACCACCGTCACCGGGTAGGTCCCGGGCGCCTCGGTGACGACGTCGATGCGGACCGTGGCATCGGCCCCGGTGCGGAGCGACTCCGTCACCGATGCGTCGATGCCGGGCGGGGCGGTGACGGAGAGCCGCAGCTCGACCCGGTTGCCGAGCAGCAACAGCCGCGGGTCCTCGTCGTCCTCGCCCGGCTGGTAACTCACCTCCTCCGGGTCGACTCGCACGTCGAACGTCAGGTCGGGGTCGACGAGCACCTCGATGGTCGCCGGCTGACTCTCGCCCCCCTCGCCGGTGGCGACGGCGCTGATCTCGTGGAGGCCGGGGGAGAGGCTCACGCGGCGGGCCGGCAGCCGCCAGTCGAACGGCTCGTCGCCGCGCAGCGCCGGTCCCAGCAGTCGGCCATCGGCGAACACCTCGATGTCGATGGCCGAGCCGGCAAAGTCGCCGGCGATATCGAAGCTGCCGGTCTCCCGGATGGCGTGGTTGTCGGGCTCGGTGATGCGGATGTCGGGCGGCGGCTCGGTGGACGGGGTGTCGGCAGAGTCGCCGGACGCCGAGTCGAGCACGGCCAGGGCGAGCACGGCGACCACGAGCGGCCACGAGATCCCCCTGCGTCTGTCCGCCACGGCTCCCTCCCGGCGCCGAGGCTAGCCAACCTGGCGCAGGGCATGCGGAGGCGTTACGGTGCCCGACGAACTACGGACGGAGCCCTCCGATGCCTTGGACCACGGCCGACATCCCCGACCTCACCGGCAAGGTCGCCGCCGTCACCGGCGCGAACAGCGGACTCGGGCTCGAGTCCGCCAAGGCGCTGGCCGGCGCCGGTGCCCACGTCGTGATGGCCGCCCGCAGCCGGGAGAAGGCGCAGGCGGCCCACCAAGAGATCCTCGCTGCCCACCCAGCAGCGTCGCTGGAGATCGTCACGTTGGACCTGGCGTCGCTCGACTCGGTCCGCAAGGCGGCGGCTTCGATCTCGGGCAACCATCCACAGGTCGACATCCTCATCAACAACGCCGGGCTCATGGCGACGCCGGAGCAGCAGACGGCCGACGGTTTCGAGATGCAGTTCGGGGTCAACCACCTCGGCCATTGGGTGCTCACCGCCGGCCTGCTGCCGTCGCTGCTGGCGGCCCAGGCTGCCCGGATCGTCACCGTCACCAGCACGGCTCACCACTTCGGGCGGGCGGTGGATCCCGGCAATCCCAACCTCCACGGCAAGTATTCGCCGTGGCGGGCGTACAACCAGTCGAAGCTCGCCAACTACCACTTCGCACTGGGCCTACAGGAGCAGTTCGAAGAACGCGGCCTGGCGGCGCAGAGCCTGGTCGCCCA
The DNA here is from genome assembly GCA_964348465.1 of uncultured Acidimicrobiia bacterium. Taxonomy (GTDB): domain Bacteria; phylum Actinomycetota; class Acidimicrobiia; order Spongiisociales; family JAOTWH01; genus CAYGCW01. The sequence goes on from CAYGCW010000061.1 coordinate 8,576, forward strand.
TCCGGGGCTCTCGCACACCAATCTCCAGGTCCGGACCGCGGATCAAGGTGGCGCAGGCCGGTCGGGCGGGTTCTTCAAGTGGCTGGCCGCCCGCACCGGCATGTCGGCGGCCGCAGGGGCGTTGCCGCAGCTCAGAGCCGCCACCGACCCCGAAGCGAAGGGCGGTGAGATGTACGCCCCTCGCTTCGTCAACACCGGCCCGGCGGTGCGCCGGCCGATCCTGCGACCAGGCCGGGACGAGGCCATCGCAACGCTGTGGGAGGTGTCCGAGCGCCTGACCGGCGTGAAGCTCGACTTCGACGCCGCCCTCGGGAAGCGCGACACTCCGTAGGCGCGGGCACCTCGGCGTCCGGTTCAGAACTCCGCCGGCCGCACTTCCGTCGTTGTGTTCCCGGCGGCGTCCTCGCAGGTCACGACGAGCTGGAACGACGCGGCCCAGATGTGCAGTCGGCCGCGGCCGTCGCGAATCCACCGAGTGCCGCGGGCCGGCGGGACCACGGTGAGCTTGACCACTTCGCCCGGCTCGACCGGCACGCCGTTGATGGCGGCCGACACGGCCGTGCTCGAGGCGTCGGAGCACGAGTAGCTCGCCTCGAACCAGGCCGCGGCCTTGCCGCCCCGGGTCTTCGGTAGCGCCGCCTCCACCACCGGCGGGGTGATGTCGGTGACGAACACCGCCGTCGTGCGCGGCGGCACGTTGAACGTGCCGGTGGCGGGGCCGTGCCAGGCGCTCTGGACCACCGGATCGGCCGAGTCCTGCTGCACCGGGTGCAGCGCCCATTCCCGGCCCGTGGTGTGCGGCACGGCGAAGCTCTGGAAGTCGTCGGTGGCGTTGAACAGCACGAGGATCTCATCGAGCTCCGGGTCGAGATCCGCACCCACCAGGTCGCTGAGCGACATGACGATCAGCCCCGGTATCTGTCCGGGTCCGGTGTTGTGGAACGCCACTCGCTCGCGCACGTCTGCTTTGGTCGGCAGGCTGAACAGCGGCGAGGAGCCGCGGATCTCCAGCATCTCCTGCATGTGCACGACGACGCGGCCGATGTCGGCGGCGCTCGGGTCCAGTGCCGGATCGGCCAGGAACGGCTGCATCACAGGCCAGTCGGCCTGGTTCTTCGATGCCACCGGCAGCCCGACGGCCCAGTTGTTGTCCTGATAGGTGAAGTCGAGCTTGTTGAACCAGTCGCCCGAGTTGAACGAATCGCGGTCCATGGACTTCGACCGCAGCATGTCGACCCCGGCGTGGAAGAAGTTGACGCCCTGCGACAGCGCCGTGATCGCGATGCCGACGTTCTGGGCCCGGGCGCGGTCGGCCGTCGTCACCGACAGCGGGTGCTTGTACTGGGACACGTCGAACAGCGTCTCGTTGTCGTGGGCCGACACGTACACGATGTTCTCCTGCGGGTCGTCGGTGTACCCGGCCGGGGCGCCGTTGTAGTCGATCTGGTCGCCGCGCTTCACGGTTCCGTCGGGGGCCTCGAACTCGTAGGCGGCCAGGTTGCCGGCCAGGCCGACCCGGATCTGGTCGGCCGACAGCAGCGCCTCCGCCTGCGCCTGCGCCGCCGGCAGCGCCTGGGCGTTCGGGTCGTACACCAAGCCGTTGATGAAGCCCTGGTTGGTGATCCGCGACGTGCCCCCGTCGAACGGGCCGCCGCCCCGCACCGCGTCGCGCAGCCGGTCGGAGAACGTGCCGATCCCGGTGCCGCCCATGTTGAGCTGCGTCGCCTGGATGAAGCGGGCGTCGTTGGCCACCTCGCCGAAGTTCCAGCCCTCTCCGTAGATGTAGATCGATGGGCCGTCGACGCCGTCGTCGGCCAGCGTCAACGCGTCCAGCGCCGCTCGTACCTCGAGCATGTTGGCCAGCGAGTGGTGGCCCATCAGGTCGAAACGGAAGCCGTCGACCTTGTACTCCCTGGCCCAGGTCACCACGGAGTCGACCATCAGCCGGCCCATCATCGCATGCTCGGTGGCCGTGTTCGGGCAGCACGTCGACGTCGTCACGGCACCCTCGCCGTCGAGGCGGTGGTAGTAGCCGGGGACGATCTTGT
>CAYGCW010000062.1:0-2203 GCA_964348465.1 uncultured Acidimicrobiia bacterium
GGTCCGAGACCAGGTCGTCACCCTGGACCGTGTAGACCTCGGCGTACGACCCGCGCTCGGCGACGACCCGGTTGCCCTGCCGCGACCAGCGCCCCCAGAGGATCGGCTGCTGGGCCCGCTCCCAGCCCATGTCCGAGGCCAGGCCCCGGATCGGCAGCCGCCGCCGGTAGGTGCCGTCGGGGAAGAGGACGTCGACCTCCTCGTAGTCGGCGATCGAGACCTGCGTCTGCGGCGATCCGACCGAGCTCCCGACGCTCATCTCGCCCGACGACAGGTCCAGGTTCAGCTCCTGCCCGCCGGCGCCGGCGCTGGCGCTCAGGCCCCGTTCGAGGCCGACGTAGACGCCGGACAGGCCCTGCCCGAACCCGGGGTCGGGCTTCGCGGGCGCGCCGGCGGTCCTCCCGGATCCTGCCCCAGGCGCCGGCGCCGCTGGGGCCGTCGGGACGGCCGGGGCGAGCGTCAGATCCTGGACGCTCCCGATCGCGTTGCCGAGGTCGTTCTTGTAGCGGTTGAAGGTGTCGTCGGTGTCGGCCAGCGTCCAGAAGCGCGCCTGGAGGTTCCCGTGGCGGGCGACCGCGGTCAGGGCGGTGTAGACGGCGTCGCCGAGCCGCGCCACGCCGACGCCCTGCCGGAACGTCCAGCCGCTCGGCAGCTCGGCCTGGACCGGCTCGCCCACCGGCGTCCACGGCCCCAGATCGGCCAGCGCGGCTTCGTAGGCAGCGCCCAACGAGCCGGTGGCCGCCTGCGGCGGCTCGACCATCAGCAGAAGCGACGCTCCCGGCGGAAGATCGTCGGGCACGGCGACGATCACCCCGCCCTCGACCGCCCTCGTCCAGCCCGACGGCAGCTCGAGCCAGGGCGCCAGCTGCTGCGCATCCTGCGCCCGCGCCGCGGCCTGGCCGCCGACGGCCGCCAGCCCGACCGCGCCCAGGACCGCCCCCGTCCTGCGAAGACCCACCCGCCAACTCGTGGCCACGTGACCCTCCTCGACGGGGATCGCCCGTCATGTAGCGGCGCAGGATTCTAGTGCGTTGCCGGCGGCTGTCAAGAGAGCGCCGGATCCGGCCCGGCCGCCGGGCCGAGCCGCGGCCCCGCGCGCGCGTCCCCATCGCGTCGTGGCGATGGGATGCAGTGCCGGGCCGATGCGTGCTATTCGCCGATGACCACCGATCCGGCGCCGCCCCAGCGGCGCAGCACCGCGGGCTTCCGGAGGATCACGGCCTCGTCGTACGAGCCCGGCGCGATCCAGACCGCTCCGCCCGGAAATACCGCTCCGTGCCCCTCCCACACCGAGCTCCAGGGGCTCGCCGGCGTACCGTTCTCGGGCCCGGAATGGCCGCCGTCGACATACACCTCGTGCAGCGCCGCGTTGGTGAGGGTCACGACCGAGCTGGTGGCGTCGGCCAGCTCCACCGTGATCACAATCCGGTTCGCTTCGTCGACGAACGACTCGCCGAGCACCCATGCCGCGCCGTCGTCGTTGGGATCGAGGTTGTTGCTGCCGTCGGCGACCCGCGCCTTGTTCTTTCGCTGCAGATCCACCTCATGGATGATGACGCCCTCACCCGGGAGGTTGAGATCGTAGCCGGTCATTCGCCGCAGCTCCGCCGTATAGAAGCGGGAGGGGGCCGCCGGCCAGGCGACCTTTGCCATCAGATGGCGCCCCGGCGGCGGCACCGAAGTCAGCTCGTGCAGTCTCACCGACGCCACGGTCGGAGCCAGCGGCATCTCGTAGCGATGCGCCGGGTGGATCCAGCCCAAGGTGTCCTTGTGAAAGGCGATGGTGTGCTGGCCCAGCGCACCGTAGACCGGATCCTGTTGAGCCCTGGTGCCACCATTCTCGCTCATCAGATCCCATTGCGAGCCGTAGTCAAATGGCGGGTAGGGCGCGGACGAATGGTATTCGACTCCCAAGGAGTGCCCCATCTCGTGCGCGGTGATCGCCTGCGTCATCCAGCCACAGCAGGGCAGCCACGTGACGCCGACACATTCGTCCTCTCCGTCGATCTGGAGCGGGATTGTCCCACCGTTGGTGATCCCCCCCGCCCACGCCTCGCCACTGAGCATCAGATGGAAGCCCGAGAACTGGGAGAGGTCGACATCCGCTGCAGCTTTGGCAAGAGCTTCGACGGTAAGTTCGTACGTGCGGTCCACAGGCCCGAAGTAGTAGTCGCGGCCATGATCAAGCTCGTACCAGCCGACG
>CAYGCW010000062.1:2213-4627 GCA_964348465.1 uncultured Acidimicrobiia bacterium
ATCGACTGTGCCGCGGGCGCGCAGGCGGACACGATCGTCTTCAACGATCCCTGCGACGACATCGCTTCCCTCGAGGTCCATCGCGCCGTACGACAGCTCGCGCCAGAAGTGGTCCAGGCTGGGAGACGGGCCCAGGGCCTGGCCCTCGAACCACTGTTGCGGCGGAGGCTGGGGGCAGGACACGGTGCCACAGCCCGGGGGCACAAGCTGGCCCGGGTAACCCAGGAGGATCCACAGGTACGGCTGCGAACCGACCATGGGCCCTCGGTCGCACGAGCCCCATCCCACGACGGTGTCGCCTCCGGCGGGATTCCCCGCGCGCAACAGCACGGCCAGCACGACGGCCGCTCGAGTGCCCGCCGCGGTTGCCCCGCTCTTGCTGCCAGCCAATGTCGCTTCTCCCCTCGGCTCCGCCGGCTGCTCTACTGCAGAGTCACCAGGGCCAGGACGAGCCCCTGCCCCCGCTCGAGCGAGGTCATCGCCTTGCCGAGGATCGCACCCCGAGAAAGCGCGTGATCGGTCACCTTCATCGCATGTCCCGGGAGATCGGAGGTCGTCAGGAGATCGCCCGGTCGGATGGGCTGGCCTGCGGCGTCGCACTTCACCCACACGCGTCCGCTGAGCGCGACGGCCGGGGCCCGCTCGCTGCCCGCCAGGTGGCCCAGGATGGCCCCGGTGGGCAGGTCGTTCGCGCCGCTGACCACACCTGCGACCCGACGGTTGTAGGCGCCTCGGGCGACGCGGAGCTGGCCCGGATGCCGAGGGTCGATCGCCAGGACCAAGCCGGGCGTCACCGGCTCGCTGACCGGGAACCTCTCGGCGAGGTCCGCGCCCCTGATCTCCAGCACGTCGACCGCGGCGGTACCCAGGACCTCCAGGGCCAGGCCCTGACCGACCTTCTGGATCCTGGCCGCGGCCGCAACCTGGGACAAGCTCGTGACCGCAAGGGCATGACCCTGCGTCGTCTGGTCCATGGTCACGAACGTGGCCCCATTACCGGTGCCCTTGTGCAGGACACGGACTCCCGACTCGCTGACGCCCGGGGGGACCTCGAGGTGCAGCCACGCCTGGGGGGTCGTGGTCCCTACCCCTACTCTCCCCGTGCCGTCCAGGGTCAGCACATCGGGGTTCTGGACGTGGTCCGGATCGCTGCCGAACGAAAAGTGCAGCCGTCCACCGCTTCCGGTCGAACTGCGCCATATCGACCACTTGTTGCTCGAGACGCCGTCGTCGACCTCCCACAGGCTGATGGCAGAGCCGGCCCAGCGGCCGGCGCGGCTGTAGAGGCCGAGGGCGGCCTGGGTGTCCTCGACGACGAGGTCCTCACCGGCCGATGCCGCCCTCACGGTGGCCCGCTGCCCTTCCTCGGCCACGACATCCCGGGCCTGGCCGTACAGGCACGTCGCACACCCCAGGTACAGCACCGGCAGCACGCGCAAGACTGCAGCCGTCTCTCTCCTCATGCGGCACCCCTTTCTCTGTTCCGAAGCCGCGGGACTGCAAGACGAGGGCGCGGCTCGTCCGTGAGACACAGACGCGACCCTTCTCACGTCTCAGGCCTCGTCAAACGGGGCCACGCGGGCGACTCGGTGCCCTGACGTCGAGCTCGGCCGCTGCGACTGTGCCTCTTCGAGACTGACCGACGCTACATGCCAGATGGCGTCGCTGCACCACCTGAAGGGGCAGGGGCGGCGCGGCGGCGACCCGGCGGCAAATGGGTATCCTGTCACCGAACCTCCTGCTACGATTCCCGCTCTCGGCAAAGAGAGGGCGAGGATCGCCGCCAGGGGCGCCGCCGGTGCCCGCGAGGCGGCGGGAACGCCCGCTTCGGCCACCGACCCGAGGGCGCCACCGGAGGAGGGATGACATGAGCCACATCAGAGGACATCGGACGCAACTGCTCGCCACCACGCTCGTCGCACTGGCGCTGCTCCTGACGCCCGCGCTCGCCGGGGCGAAGACCTTCGTCGTCCGCGACGGCGAGTCCATCCAGGCGGCCGTCGACGCCGCCAGCCCGGGCGACACGATCGTCGTCAAGGCGGGCACCTACAGCGCCCCGGCCGGCTCCGGCCCCGACTGCGCCGTGGTCGAGGTCCAGACCGACGACCTGACCCTCATCGGCAGCCCCTTCGCGGTGATCGACGCCTCCGAGTGCGAGTACGGCATCGTCGTGGGCGGCTGCCCGCCGATCGCCGTCCACGGCTTCAAGATCAAGGGCTTCACCTTCCAGGACGCCCTCGACACCGGCGTGCTGCTGGTCGCCGTCGACGACTACGAGATGACCCACGGCACCTACCTCGACAACGCCGAGTACGGCCCCTTCCCGATCTGCTCCACCAACGGCCGCATCGCCCACAACTTCGCCTCGGGCCACGAGGACGCGGCGCTCTACGTCGGCGACGACGACGGCGTCG
>CAYGCW010000062.1:4672-10611 GCA_964348465.1 uncultured Acidimicrobiia bacterium
ACCGTAGGTACATGTATGCGAGTCCGCTCCAATCACAACATCACCCGGAACAACACGGCCGGGATCCTGGTCGTCGTTCTGCCCGGCCTGCCCCAGCCGTTCACCAGAAACGTCTTGATCGAGCACAACCGCATCGAGGCCAACAACCTCCCCAACCCCTTCCCGCCCGGCGCCGGCAACTTCCTGGCGATCCTGCCGACCGGAACCGGCATCCTCAACGTCGGCGGCGACGACGTCCGCATCGAGAACAACGTCATCCGCCACAACGACAGCTTCGGCGTCGCCATCATCGGCAACTTCTTCGCCTTCTTCGACCCACGGATCGAGCCCTTCGTCGACGGCAACGAGGTGCGGGACAACGTGATCCTCGACAACGGCGCCAACGTCGACGCCGCCCGGACCCTCATCCCGGGCGCCGACATCGCCTTCATCCCGGACGTCCTGGACCCGGCGACGGGTGCGCTGATCCTGCCCGACCCGGATCCGACGGACAACTGCTTCGCGGACAACCGCTTCGCCATCGACTTCCCGCCGGGGGTCGTGTCGGCGTTCCCGTGTCCCTAAGGGGGACAGGTACAAAAGGCCCTCTTGTACCTGTCCCTCAGCGCCGAGGACTCGTCCGCCCCGACGGCAACGGATCCGTGCCTAGGGCTTTGCCAGGGCCACCCACTCCTTCATGGCGCTGATGCTGCACCCGAATCTCTCGTGCCCCTTGCCCAAACCGAGAGCCGCGATGATCTGCTCACACGAGCAGCCGGCAGTCTCCTCGACGGTGAAGGCCAGTCCCGGGCCGGTTCCTCTGGGCCTTAGGGTGTCGAAGACGGTGTCCCCATCCAGAAGTGCAAAACGGTTGCGGCCCAGCCGCTTGGTGGGCACTGACTCGGGGATCCGGGTGTCGGGACACACGTCGAGATCAGCGGGCACGCCGTCGCCGTCGGGATCGTCGTCGTCGTTGAGGATCAGCCCGGTACCCCGAGGAGCTACCACCACCGCATTGAGCGGCGAGCTGAGATCGAGGTGGAAGAACTCGTCCGGCTCGATCTGAAAATCACCAAAGACCGTTACCGGGACCGCTGCGCTCGTCATCCCGGCGGACAGCACTATCGCGGTCGGAGCGAGTGCCGCGTAGTCCTCGCCCGCCACCGCCGTGCCGTCCGCGGTCGCCACCATGACGGAGGTCTCATCCGGGACGGGACAGGACAAGGCGATCTCGAACACCGCCGGTACCGTGCCCGCGTCACCCTCGGTCACCACGGCGTCGCCGACGGAGAGCACCGGAGTCCGCACGGAGCGCAGCGAGAGGCCATCGAAGTAGCCGTCGTTGTCGCTGCCGACACCGAGCCGGGAGGCGATCAGGCGCACGCGCACCCAGCCGGTTCCCACGGGCGCGACGCGCAGGTCTCCAACCTCGGCCCAGGCCAGAGGGCTCGAGACCTCGCCGGAGTCGTAGGCGTCGAGGACGACGCTGTTGGCCGCGTCGCGGTACTCGACGACGATCCTGGAGGTGTCGCTCGGTAGCTCGTCCAGCGCGCGCAGATAACCGGCGAAGAGGAAAGCCTGCTCGCCGGCGGCGATGAAGGCGGCGTAGTCCGAGACGTCGACATCCTGGCGCAGCTCGGCAAGGTCCGTCTGCCCGGAGAAAAAGTAGGCGGCGCCCTCGAAAGGCAACGGGTTGTCGAAGCGCGGCTGCCACTCTGTGCCGAGCACCTCGGTCCATCCGGGCAGCTCGCCGCCCGCAAGCGGTTCCTCCGCGCCGGGGTTCTCGAGCAGATTCGGTCCCGCGCAGGCCTCGTCGTCGAGAATCGTGCCCAGGCCTTCGGCGTCGACCAGTGTCCCCGCCGACGGACTGGAAAGCTCGACCGTGAAGCTCTCGTCGGGCTCGAGCACCAGGTCGCCGAGGACGGCGATGGCGATCGGGCCCACTGACGAGCCCGCCGGGATGGTGACGGTGCCCGAGGCCGAGGTGTAGTCCAGGCCCGCCGTGGCGGTACCCTCGACGGTCGCGAAGTCGACCGTCAGATCGCTTGCCGGCGCCGACGTGAGCGTGACGGTGAAGACCGCGTCGGTGGTGCCGCTGTCGCCCTCGTCGACCGTCACGTCGTCGATCGCGATCTCGACCTCGTCGTCGTCGAGGATCGTGCCCAGGCCCTGCGCGTCGGCGAGGGTGGCGTTGACCGGGTTGGCGAGATCCACGAAGTAGGTCTCGTCCGGCTCGTCGAGCAGATCGCCGAGGACGTCGACCGCGACGATGCCGCTCACCGAGCCCGCCGGGATCACCACGGTGCCGGCCGCCGCGATGTAGTCCACGCCGGCGGTCGCGGTGGCGTCGGCGGTGGCGTGGTCGACCGAGATGTCGAAGCTGCTGGGCGCCGAGAGCGTCACGGCGAAGACCGCCGGCACCGCGCCGGCATCGCCCTCGGTGACCGCCACGTCGTCGATCGCCAGCGCCGGCGCCGCGTCGTCGTCGAGGATCGTGCCCAGGCCCTGCGCGTCGGCGAGGGTTGCCCCGACCGGGTTGGCGAGATCCACGAAGTAGGTCTCGTCCGGCTCGTCGAGCACGTCGTCGAGGCCCATGACGACGATCGGCTGCAGGGTCTCACCGGGCGCGAAGATCAACGTGCCCGCCGCCGCCTGGTAGTCGAGGCCCGCCAGCGCCGTCTGGTCGGCGGTCGCGTAGTCCACCCGCACCTCGCGATTCGACGGAACGGACAGCATCACGGCGAAGCTCATCCCCGCCGCAGCGTCGGCCTCTGTCTCCGCCGCGTCGCCGACCGCGATCCCGGGTGTGATGAAGACCGGGGTCGCCGTCGGGTCGCCCGGCGTTGCCGTATCGGGGTCGTCCGAGGGCACGCCCGGCAGCTCGGCGCTCGCGACGGTGGCCTGGTTGGCCAGCTCGAGCGACCCTGCCGGGAAGGGATCGTCGACCACCACCCGGAACGTCACGGTCGCCACGGCGCCGCCGGCGATCTCGCCCAGGTCCACCGCCACCGGGTCCTCGCCGAGCACCGTCCCCTGCGACGTCTGGACCGAGCCGGGCTCGACCGCCGAGCCCGCCGGGATCGGATCGCTCAGCACGACCGTTGTCGCCGAGGTGTTGCCCGCGTTCTGAACCCCGACGCTGTAGAGCACCGTGTCGCCCGGAGAGGCCACGCCGTCGCCGTCGGCGTCGGTGAAGAGGATGTCGGCCTTCTCTACGACCAGCTCCGGCGCGGCGGTCACCATCGTTACCGTCGGGTCCGCGGCGCCGCCGACGTCGGGATCGTCGGTGAGCACGTCCGCCAGCTCGCTCGACGACACCGAGCCCTGGTTGACCACCTCCGCCACTCCCGCCGGCAGCGGATGAACGATGCTCACGACGAAGGTCACGGTCGCGCCGCCGCCGCCGCCCGCGATCTCGCCCAGCTCCACGCTCACCGGGTCCTCGGAGACCACGACGCCTTGGGTCGTGGTGACCGAGCCGGGCACGACCGCTGTATTTGCCGGGATGGGGTCCGTGAGCGCGACAGCGCTGGCCGACGTGTTGCCGAGGTTGACCGAGGTCACCGTGTACTGGAGGCTGTCGCCCGGCGACGGTACGCCATCGCCGTCGGCGTCGACGACCAGGGCATCGGTCTTCGCAACCACCAAGCGCGGCGCGGCCACGATCATGGTCACCGTGGGATCGGCGGCGCCGGCGAGGTCCGGATCGTCGGTCAGTACAGCCGGTAGCTCGGCGCTGGTCACCGTGCCCTGGTTGATCACGTCCATCACCCCGGCCGGGATCGGGTTGTCGATCGTCACTCGGAAGGAGACGGTTGCCGCGGTGCCCGCAGCGAGATCCCCGGCGGATACCTCCACCGGGTCCTCGGAGACTACGGTGCCTTGGGTGGTCGTGACCGAGCCGGGCACGACCGCTGTGTTAGCCGGGATGAGGTCCGTGAGCGCGACAACGCTCGCGGCGGCGTTGCCGGTGTTGGCGATGGTGACCGTGTATTCGAGCTCGTCGCCGGGGCTGGGTACACCGTCGCCGTCGTTGTCAGCGGCGAGCGCGTCGGTCTTAGCCGCGCCGAGCGCGGGCGCCCCGGGAACGACCGGAACCGGGGCCGCGCCACTCGCTCCGGACAGTTCCCGGTCGTCCGTGACCCGGTCGGCCAGCTCGGCCGAGGAGATGGCGCCCTGGTCCCCCGATCCCGCGATGGCTCCCGTGGAGCCCACCCCGGCGAGCAGAGCCGCCAGGGTGACGGCGAGTAGCATGCGAGGGCAATTGCGCCAGCGCTTCAACCAGGACCCTCCCAGTCGCGGGCCCAGGCGTGGCCAGGCTCAGAGCCTTCCAGCCGCGGCTTTCGGAAGTGGCTACCCAGGGCTTGCCCAGGCTACAGCGACCCGCCGGCAGAGACAAATCGACGCATGGCTATCTCCCGAAGGGGACAGGTACAAAAGGCCGTTTGTACCTGTCCCCTCAGCGCCGCCGAGGTCAGTCGATGAAGACGACCTCGTAGGTGACGCTCTCGCCCGGTCGCAGGCTCGCGCTTCTGGGCTCGAGGTAGATGGTGCGGCCCCTGAAGTTCAGGCCGCCGCGAGTGACCACGACTTTCCCTCGCGCCTCGTAGTCGACCAGCCCGCGCGACTGCCCGAGCACCAGGAAGGAGATCGTGTGGGTGCCGGCGCCGGCGGAGGTCGTCGCGGCGAGATCCAGTTTGGCACAGCCGTCCGCGTCGGGGCAGTCGGTGCGCCCGCCCGGCAGCTCGACGCCGTCGAACAGGATCGTCGCGACGAAGCAGGCCCCCCCGCCAGCCGACAGGCTGCCGGAGATCTGCAGGTTCCGGTCTCCGATCGGCGGGAAGGGAGGGACGACCGGCGGTGTGGGACTGAAGTCGACGCTGTTGTCGCAGGCGACGAGCGCCAGCGATGCCGCCACCATCACGAGCAGCAGCGCTCGGCCTGAGGGTCTCTTGACCAGTTCGGCTCGTCTCATCTCGGGTCCTCCTTTCGGGCGTCCGGCGGGAGCTCTTCCCGCTCTCACTTAGTGACGCGTCGTATCCGGCCGAGGTCCGCAGCGCTGGCCCGTCGCCGTCGTCGCGACCATCCGCTCGGGCGGAGCGTGGCCGTTGCCGGGGAGCTAGACTCGAGCGGTTCGACCCCGAGGTCCCGGACCGCGAGGAGGGCGATCCACATCGAGCGCGGACCGATCCCGGCCGCGCTGTGCACGCTGTTTCTGCCCGGACCGCGACCTCCCGGGAGGCCTTCCCCGGGACACCCGGGAGGCGGCCCTGAGGGGACACGATGCGTTGGCTCCCGCACCTGACGCTCGCGAGCCTGCGCACCCGCCTGGCCGACCCGCGCCTGCCGCTCTGGCTCCCCTGGGTCACGGTTCTCCTCTGCCTGCCGGCCCTGGGGCTCGGCTGGCAGGCGGACGACCACTTCCAGCCTCTTCTACCGGTTCGAGCGCGAGCTCGAGGACCCGTCGCTCTACTTCGTGCGGTGGGAGGAGGGGCGCTACGTGCGGTGGATGCCGCCGGCGGTCGGAGGACGGGAGGAGCCGGAGGCGGCCCGCGGGCCGTTCGAGCCGGCGGGCTGAGGTCGGTCGGCCGAAAGGTGAACCTCGCGGGGCGGGGCGCGTAGCGGCGTCGTTGGCCGAGGAGCCACCGGCTTTGCGCCGGCCGCTCGCCTTCGGCATCATGAAGAGGTGCCCGCAGTGAGCCAGAGCCCGCCAGCACGGCGCGCGCGGCACGCCACCGTCGGCCGCGGCCCGGTGCTGTCGCTCGCCGTCTGCCTGCTCCTGGCGGGCCGAGCAGAAGCCGGAGGTGCGAGCATGACCGACGCCGACATCCAGCAGGCTGCCTCCCTGATGACCCGGTTCGCGGAGCGCACCGGCTTGACCTCGGAGCGGCCGCAGCGGCGCTATCTGTGGACCGACGCCTTCGCGGTCTGCAACCTGCTGGGCCTGGCCCGCGCCACGG
>CAYGCW010000063.1:0-1130 GCA_964348465.1 uncultured Acidimicrobiia bacterium
GACTCGTGCGCCATCACGTGGCACCAGTGGCACGCCGAGTAGCCGACCGAGAGCAAGATGGGCACGTCGCGGGCACGGGCGGCCGCGAACGCCTCGGGTTCCCACTCGTACCAGTCCACGGGGTTGTCGGCGTGCTGGAGGAGATAGGGGCTGGTCGCGCTGGCGAGCCGGTTGGCCATGCGCCGACGTTACCCCGTGACGCCCGGCGGCGATCCTGTGGACAACTCTGTGGACGACCCTGGGGACGCGCCCCGGCGCAAGGCGTGGTGTCACAAAGGGGGGTTCACAAGGCGAGGCTTTTGTGTCATAGTGAGTCGAGTTTTCCCCTTGTGAACCATGTCACATGCACGTCGACGGCGCGGTGTTTGGAACGTTTCAAGACGCACTGCAGAGCAACGGGAACCGGGCGAAGAGAGCGGCGATCCGAGAGAGGGCACTAAGTGACCGTGGCGAGCAAGACGCGTCGTGACCGGGACAGGAACAAGCTCACCGACGAGCGTGGCCGGCTTACCACAGACCTCGTCAGCCAGTACCTCACTGCGATTGGCGAATACGACCTGCTCACCGCCGAGCAGGAAGTGGAGTTCGCCCAGAAGATCGAGGCCGGAGAGGACGCCCAGCGCAAGCTCGAAGATGGCGATTTCCAGGGCAAGACCGGCCGCATCGAGTTGGAGCGCAAGGCTCGCAAGGGCAAGCAGGCGAAGGACGCGTTCCTGACCGCCAACCTGCGACTCGTCGTCGCCAACGCCCGCCGCTACGCCAACACGTCGGGCATCGACTTCCTCGACCTGATCCAGGAGGGCAACCTCGGCCTGATCCGCGCCGTCGAGAAGTTCGACTGGCGCAAGGGCTTCAAGTTCTCGACGTACGCCACGTGGTGGATCCGCCAGGCGATAACCAGGGCGATCGCCGACAAGTCGCGCACGGTGCGTATCCCGGTCCACCTGCACGACACACTCGCGGCGGTGCGGGCCGCCCAGGCGAGCCTCAAGGCCGAGCTGGGGCGGGACCCGCGTCCCGACGAGATCGCCGAGGAGGCGGGCGTCACCGTCGACAAGGTCGAGCTGGCGCTCGGCGTCGCCGACACCGTTTCGCTCGAACAGCCGGTCGGCGAGGACGGAGCCCAACGC
>CAYGCW010000063.1:1140-9964 GCA_964348465.1 uncultured Acidimicrobiia bacterium
ATCACCAGGGGCCTCGGCAACCACGGCCGCACGATCCGCCTGCCCGTCCACATGGTCGACGTGGTGCGCACCGTGCAGGAGACGGCGATGACGCTCGGCGAGCGCCTGCGGCGCCCGCCCACCGTGGAGGAGATCTCCGACGCGAGCGGATTGCCCGTCGACCGCGTGCAGATGGCGTTGGAGGCGCCCGGGGACACGGTGTCGCTCGACCGTCCGATCGGCACGGACGGCGACGCCGAGCTGGGCGATTTCGTGGAGGACGACGACGCCCTCGACCCCTACCTGTCGGCGGCCGAGGGTGCCCGCCGCGAGCACCTCGAGCAGGCCCTCCAGATGCTCGAGGCCCGCGAGCGCCAGGTGGTCGAGCTGCGGTACGGCCTCGACGGCAGCAACCCGCGGACGCTGTCCGACGTCGGCGCCATGTTCGGGCTCACCAGGGAGCGCATCCGCCAGATCGAGGGCAGGGCGCTCGCCAAGCTGCGACACCCGTCCTGCAAATACGACCTGGAGTCGCTGCTCTAGCGGTGGCCCGAATGGGCCGATCGGCCCTACCGCCCCGCCCCAGCCGGCAGATGATTGCGCGCGAGGCCTCCGGCAACGGCCCGAAGGAGTTCGATCGCAGGCACCACCCACCTCATTGCCTGTCAGGTTGAGTTCTGTCTCTCCGCAGCGGCGGAGAGAGTGTCAAGGAGGTTCGATCCAATGCGACGATTGTTCACGGTCGTGCTCGTCGCCTTCTCGCTCATCGTGCTGGCGATCCCGCCGGCAGCGGCCAACTTCACCTACAACTCGCAGAACAGCGAGAAGGTGGTCGAGGGCGGCTGGTGGGGCGAGTGGGGCGCCGAGGTGGTGAGCTCGGGGATGGCGAGCGCCCGGCTGCCCAAGGGCGCCAAGGTCGGCGAGATCTACTACTCGGACAGCCACGGCGAGCTGGTGTGGTGCGAGGCGAACCCCGACAATCCCGAAGGCTTCTGGGGCTACGTCTGGACGCAACGCGAAGGCTGGGGCCCGGCGAGCGTCACGATCGGCAAGGGCTACTCCTCCGGCACCGCCAGCGCCATGGTCGACGTGTGGACGTGGACCTACAGCGACTGCGATTGGTGGGGAGGGGAGGAAGCGGTGTCGCCCGAGAACGGCGGCGAGCCCATGGAGACGGTTGACGTCACGGTCGCCATGGTCGCGACCGGCAGGCGCGCCCAGCAGTCGGACAGCTACTCGTTCCACATGCCGGGGCAGTACAACGAGCACTCGAGGAGCCGCAGCACCTACCGGGAGGCGGCCGGGGTCGTGACCGTCGACGGCGACAGCCACGACACCAGCTGGGGCCAGATCGGCGAGTACTCCTGGAGGGTGCACAGCAACGGCAAGTAGGGCCCTGAGCGGGGCGGACCGCCGGCACCCCCTCCGCAGTCCGCCCCCCGCCCTGAGCGGGGCGGGCCGCCGTTCTCCCCCCCGGCCCGCCCCCTCGGTTTCCCCAGATGACCCCTCGTTTGCTGCAGATCACCCTCGGTTGCTGCGGATGACCCCCCGGGTTCTTCGAATGAGACGAGACGCAGGGCTCAGAAGAGACGCAGGGCGTTGGACTCGATGCCGCGCAGCTCGTCGTAGTCGACCTCGACCCAGCCCAGGCCGCGGTCGCCGGCGAGCACCTTCGCCTGCGGGCTGATCGCCTGGGCGGCCAGGATGCCTCGCACCGGCGCCAGCCGCGGGTCCCGGCCCAGGAACTCCACGTAGCGGGTGAGCTGCTCGACGCCGTCGATCTCGCCGCGGCGCTTGAGCTCCACAGCCACGGTGCCGCCGCCATCGTCGCGGCACAGCAGGTCGACGGGCCCAACGTCGGTGGGATACTCCCGCCGGACGAGCTGGAGGCCGGGCTCGATGACGTCGGTCCGCTCTGCCAGGAGGCGCTGCAACTCGGCTTCCACCCCGTCCTTCTGCAGGCCGGGATCGATGCCCATCTCGTGCGACGTGTCGACGAACACGTCGTGGAACGTGATCGTGAGCTGCTCCCCTCTGCCGTTGGTGACGACCCAGCGGTCCTCCTGCTCGTCGAGGTGGTTGGGGGCGTTCATCCAGTTGAGAGGCTTGTAGGCGCCGCCGTCGGCGTGAACGGCCACACAGCCATCGGCCTTCACCATCACCAGCCGGGTGGCGGGCGGGAGGTGTGCGGTGAGGCGCCCCTCGTAGTCGACCGAGCAGTGTGCGATGACGATCCGCATGGGCCGGGAGGGTACCCGGCAAGGACCAGGTGGGGACGCCATCCACGAAGGCGCCCACCCGGCCCGGCAGCCGGCCCGGAGCGCCGGTCGGTGTCGCCACCCCCGACAAGCTAGGTCCCGCTTCGGGCGGGCCGCCGGCGGTACCCTCGACGGCGATGGTCGACAAGCTGGAGATCGCCAGAGACTGGCTGCCCCGCTACACGGGGATGCCGCTCGACCAGTTCGGCGACTACATCTTGCTCACGAACTTCGGCGACTACGTGCTCGAGTTCGCGCGCCGGTTCGACTGCGACGTCTACGGCGAGGACCGCCCGATGCAGGCGGCGACCAGTGGCGCCGGGCTGAGCATCGTGAACTTCGGGATCGGCACCGCCAACGCGGCGACGATCATGGACCTGCTGGTCGCCCGTGAACCGCGCGGCGTTCTGTTCCTCGGCAAGTGCGGTGGCATGCAGCGCTCCACCGAGATCGGCCACTTCATCCTGCCCATAGCCGCCATCCGCGGCGAGGGCACCAGCGACGAGTACTTCCCTCCCGAAGTGCCGGCGCTGCCGTCGTTCGAGATCCACAAGTTCGTGTCGAACGAGATCGACGACCGGGACCTCGAGTATCGCACCGGCGTCGTGTACACCACCAACCGCCGCGTCTGGGAACACGACGAGCGGTTCCTGGAACGGCTCCGGTCTCTGACCGTGATCGCCGTCGACATGGAGACGGCGACGATCTTCATCGTCGGCCACCACAACGCGATCGCCAGGGGGGCGCTGCTCCTCGTGTCCGACGTCCCCGACACCCCGGAAGGCATCAAGACGTTCGAGAGCGACCGGGCGGTACGGGAAGAGTGGACGGAGATTCACTTGGACATCGGCCTCGAGTCGATGAAGACGATCGCCGCCCTCGACGTCCAGATCAAGCACTTCCGGTTCTGAGCTCTGACCACCGGTCCCGGACCGCCGGCCCCGGCGCTTCTACCATCCCGCCATGCGTGGCGTCCGCGACCACCTGAGAGAGACTGCGGCTCAGCGCGGCGCCCGCCTCGCCGCGCTGGACCGGCGACTCGACGTGCTCGTGTTCGTCGCCGCGCTCATGTCGATCCCGGCGGCGGTGGAGCCGGGCGACCTCAGCGGCGCGATCCTCGTGATCGACATAGTCGCCTGGCTGATCTTCGTGCTGGAGGCGATCGTCAAGGTGTCCGCCCACGGCCGGCGCGAGTACATCGCAGACCGCTGGAACTGGGTGGACCTCGCCATCATCGTGCTCAGCGCCCCGTACCACCTGGCGACCGGCATCCCGATCATCGCCCGCCTCGGGTCGCTGGCCCGCCTCGCCCGCCTGGTGCGCATCGCCCTGGTCATGGCGAAAGTCCTCCGCCAAGGGCGGTCGATCATGTCCCGCCGCAACGTTCCCGTCGCCGCCGGGATCGTGGCGCTGTCGGCGATGGCGATAGCCGCGTTCGTGTTCTTCATGGAGAGCCGGGCCGGCAACGAGCAGTTCGGCAGCTTCGGCGATGCGCTGTGGTGGTCGCTGGTCACGCTGACCACCGTCGGCTACGGCGACCTGTCGCCGGTGACCATCGGGGGCCGGATCGGCGCCGTGGCCCTGATGATCGTCGGCGTGGCCTTCCTGGGCACCGTCGCCGCCACGCTGGCGTCGTTCTTCGTCGACGAGGAATCGTCGGCGGCGGACACGGAGATCGCCCTGCTGCGGAGCGAAGTGGCCGACCTGCGGCGTTCCATCGAGACGCTCACGGCGCGGCTCGACCGCTGAAGACGGCAAAGACCCCCGCCCGTCGCCCCCCGGGTCAGATCAGCTTGCGATCGGCGGCCCAGCGGCTCAGCTCGTGGCGGTTGGAGAGCTGCAGCTTGCGCAGCACCGATGACACGTGGGTCTCCACGGTCTTCACCGAAACGAAGAGGCGCTCCCCCACCTCCTTGTAGGTGTAGCCGCGGGCGATGTGCTGGAGCACCTCCCTCTCCCTGGGCGTGAGCCGGTCCAGCTCGGGGTCGACCTCGGCCACCGGTATCGACGCGAACGCGTCGAGCACGAAACCGGCCAGCTTCGGCGAGAACACCGCGTCGCCATCGGCCACCCGTCGGATGGCTCCCACCAGCTCCGGCCCGGAGATCGTCTTGGTGACGTAGCCGCGGGCCCCGGCCCTGATGATGCTGATCACGTCCTCCGGCGCGTCGGAAACCGAGAGCGCCAGGAACAGCACGTCGGGATGGGTCTGGGACACCGCCTCCAGCACCGCCTTGCCCCCGCCGGCAGGCATGTGCACGTCGAGCAGCACCACGTCGGGCTCCCGCTCCCGGATCAGCTCGATCGCCGCCTCCACTTCGTCGGCGTCGCCGACCAGGTCGACGTGGTCGCCCAGTTCGGCTTTCACGCCCGCCCGGAAAAGCTCGTGGTCGTCGACCACGAACACCCGCACCTTGCCGTCGTCATTCATCGGCGCCCTCCCTGTCCATGGTCAGCTCCACCTCCGTGCCGTGGCCGGGCGCCGACCGGATCTCGGCCTTGCCGCCGTGGCGCTCCATCCGCCCGACGATCGAGTCGGCGATGCCGCGCCGGCCGGCGCCGACCGCGGCCGGCTCGAAGCCGGCGCCCCGGTCCCGCACGAACACGGACACCCTCCGATCCGCGACCTCCGCATACACGGCGACGTCGCCGGCGCCCGAGAACTTGGCGGCGTTGGTGAGCGCCTCGCGGGCGGCGTGGACGACGGCGATCAGCCGCTCGCCGAGGACGGCATCGCCCACCGTCACCACGTCGACTCGCACCGGGAAACGCGCCTCGATCTCCGTGCCGAGGGCGGCGACGGCCGCGGCCAGGGAGTCGGACGCCACCGCCGCAGGGTCCGTGTAGAGCCAGTCGCGGAGTTGCCGCTCCTGCTGGCGGGCCAGCGCCGCCACCTCCTGCGGGTCGCCGGCCCGGCGCTGAATCAGCGCCAGGGTCTGGAGCACCGAATCGTGGATGTGGGCGGCCATCTCGGCCCGTTCCTCGGTGCGGACTCGCTCGGCCCGTTCGGCGATGAGGGCCTCCTCGGCCGCCAGCCTGGCGACCTCGTTGCGGCGGAGGACGCCCAGTCCCCACGCCACCACCGCGGCCGTGACCACGTAGACGATGACGGTGGTCAGCCGGCCGTTGAAGCTCTGGCCGGTGTTCGCGAAGATGATCGCCGAGGCGAAGCCGGAGGAGAGCGCGGCACCGGGGACGCCCCACACGTAGGTCCACAGCAGGATCGACGACATCGGGTAGCCGCCGGAGAAGTTGACCGCTTGCGACGCGCCGTCGAGCAGCGGCGCCGCCAGGGTCGCCAGGCCCACCACGAGGTCCGGGATCAGCCAGCCGGCGCCGAGGAATGCCTGCGGCCGCACCCGGGCGGCGGCGGCAGTAGCGCCCGCCCAGGCCCACGCCAGCAAGATCGCCGTCCACACCACCCACGGCCGGCCGACGCCGTCGAACAGGGCGATCGCCCCCAGAATGGTCAGCCACGCTGCGGCCACACCGCGGAATCCGACGAGCACCACGACCAGCGTCCAGTCGACCTGGTGCTCCATCAGGGCCCGGTCGCCTTCCCGCCGCTGGGCGCGGCGATCCCGCTCGGAGAGGTCGGCGGTCATCGTCCGCCAGGGTAACCCGGCGGCCCGACCCCGAACGGTCAGCCGCCGGCGAGCAGAACGGTGCGGGCCGCAAGCTCCGCCAGCTCCATCCGGTCCTGCGCCTGGCGCAACGTCGACCCGACCGCCACCACGCCGTGCCGCTGCATCAGCACGACCGTGGCGCCGGCCGCCACCTGCTCGCCGACCGCCGCCGCCAGTTCGGTGCCACCGCTCGGCAGGAACGGCACGGTGCGCAAGGGCCCGACGGCCGCCTCGATCTCCGGCAGCAAGTCCGCCGGGTGAGCCTCGCGCACGCCGGCCGCGGTGAGGCCAGGGGCGTGAGTGTGGATCACGGCGCCGATTCCGGGATCGGCCCGGTAGCAGGCGAGATGGACCTCGAGCTCGCTGCTGGCTCGCGGGCCGGGTGCCTCGTCGACGGTCACGGTGACCAGGTCGGGCGGCTCCAGCCGGCCCTTGTGAGCGGCCCGCGGCGTCACGAGGATGCGGCCGTCCTCGAGACGGACTGAGATGTTGCCGGCCCCCCCGGCGATGAGCCCCTGCCGGTACAGTTCCCTCCCCACCGAGACGATCGCCTTGCGAGCAGGCCCGGCGTAGCTCACGAGCCTGCCACCGCAGCCGCCAGCGCGGACTCGTAGGGCGGCCGGAAGACCCCCCGGTCGGTGATGATGGCGGTGATCAACCCGGCCGGCGTCACGTCGAAGGCCGGGCTCCAGACCTCCACCTCAGGCGGTGCGGTGAGCACCCCGAAGCCGCGCCGCACCTCGTCGGCCGCCCGGACCTCGATCGGGATCGCCGCCCCGTCGGGACACGAGAGATCGAGCGTGGACGTCGGCGCCAGGACGTAGAACGGCACCCCGTGGTGGCGGGCCAGCACCGCCAGCGGGTAGGTGCCGATCTTGTTGGCGGTGTCGCCGTTGGCGGCTATGCGATCGGCGCCGACCAGCACGGCGTCGGGCGGGTCGAACGCCATCAATGCTCCAGCGGTGTTGTCGGCGATGATGGTGACCTCGACGCCGGCTTGCGCCAGTTCCCAGGCCGTCAGCCGGCTGCCCTGGAGCAGCGGGCGGGTCTCGTCGGCGTAGACCTTGACGCGGTGGCCCTGCTGGTGGGCGAGGTAGACGGGGGCCAGGGCCGTGCCGATCCCGCCGGTGGCCAGAGCCCCGGCGTTGCAGTGCGTGAGCACCGTGGGGGTGTCTCCGAGCAGGCGCAGGGCGTTCTCGCCGATGCGACGGCACATCTCCTCGTCCTCGGCCTTGATGGCGTCGGCCTCGGCCCGCAACGCCGCCGCCAGATCGGCGGGGTCTCGGAGTGCCACCGCCAGCATGCGGTCCAGCGCCCAGCGAAGGTTGACGGCGGTGGGACGGGCGCCGGCCAGATGCTCGCACCAGGCGCGTACCCGCTCGGCGAGCCCCGGACCGGGCTCGGCGGCGGCCAGGCCGGCGACTCCCATGGCGGCGGTGATGCCGATGAGCGGCGCGCCCCGCACTCGCAACGAGCCGATCGCCTCGTGGTAATCCTCCAACGTGCGCAGCTCCCGGTAGACGGTGTGCTCCGGCAGCAGGGTCTGGTCGAGGATCACCGCGCTGCGCCCTTCGTCGCCCCACGCGATCGGCATCGGAAACGTCTCCACCGCCGGGACGATACCCCCGCTATCCTCGTCCCGTCCGGCCGCGATCGAAAGGAGGCCGCCGATGCAGATCACCACCGCAGGGGCGGCCCCGGCCCCCCTCGCAGACCACAGCAGCCGTCGGGAGCCGCGCGCCGGCCGGCGCTCCGCCTAGCGAGCGCCCCAGGCGGCGCCTCGGCGCCCGCCGAAGTGAGGAGTTCGCCACCGTGCAGCCACCGTCCGAACGCGCTCCGGCGCGCCCCATCGATCCGGGCGCCCTCGCCCTCTACGGGTGGGACGCCGCCCTAGCCACGACCTTCGACCCCTTCCTCGCCGAGCCTGGTGCGCTGCCGGGCCGGGTGACCCGCGTCGACCGCGGCAGCTCTCTCGTCGCGACACCGCTCGGCGAGATGCCCTGCCACCTGCCCCGGGGCACGCCCCCGGCGGACGCCGAACGCGACGGCCCGGCCACCGGTGACTGGGTGACCGTGCGCGCCGTCGCAGCCGGCGGGTTCGTCATCGACGCCATCTTGCCGAGGCGCTCGGTGATCCGCCGGCGTGACGCCCACCTGCCCACCGCCCAGGTCGTCGTGGCCAACGTCGACGTCGTCCTGGTGGTGCACGGGCTCGACCGCCCGCCGAAGCTGCGCCGCATGGAGCGTGCCCTGGTGATGGCGTGGGAGAGCGGGGCCACGCCGGTCATCGTCCTCTCGAAGGCGGACCTGGTGGCGGGCGGCGCCGCCGGCCCTCAGGCCCGCGTGGCGATCGACCTGCTCCAGGAGGTCTCCTCAGGCGCCGACGTCGTTGTCACCAGCGCCGCCACCGGCGCCGGCCTCGACGAGCTGACGGACCTCCTCCCGGTGGGGGCCACCGTGGCGCTCATCGGTGAGTCGGGGGCAGGCAAGTCGACGCTCGTCAACCGGCTGCTCGGCGAGGATCGCCAGGACACCGGGGAGACGAGTTGGGTGCGGGCGCGCGGCAAGCACACCACGACGGCCCGGGAGCTGATCCCGCTGCCGGGGGGCGCAGTGCTGGTGGACACGCCGGGCCTCCGCAAGCTCGGGCTGTGGGAGTCGGGCGACGGCATGCAGCGGGCGTTCGCCGACATCGAGTCGCTGGCTGCCGAGTGCCGGTTCCGGGACTGCGCCCACGATGCCGAGCCGGGCTGCGCGGTGGCGGCGGCCGTGACGGCGGGCGGTCTCGATGCCAAGCGCCTGGCCGGCTATCGCAAGCTGGAGCGGGAGCTGGAGTTCCTGGAGGCGGACCTGCGCACGCGGCGGGCCCGGGCCAAGGAGAAGGGCCGCCGCATGACCAGATACCACCGCCGCAGGGACGCGTGGTGAGGGCGGGCCTCAGCCGACCGCGCCCTCCATCTG